>NZ_JACBXC010000435.1 GCF_013870535.1 Streptomyces phytophilus
AACACCTCGCCGGTCGAGCCGTCGACGGCGACGACCGTCCCCTCGGCCAGTTCCCCGGCGCCCGGCAGCGCCACCACCGCCGGCACGCCGAGCGCACGGGCGAGGATCGCGCTGTGGCTCGTCGGCCCGCCCTCCTCGGTGACGAAGCCGAGGACGAGCGAGGGGTCGAGGAGGGCGGTGTCGGCGGGCGCCAGATCGCGGGCGATCAGCACGTACGGCTCGTCGCTGTCCGGCACCCCCGGCATCGGTACGCCGAGCAGCCGGGCCACGATCCGGTTGCGCACGTCGTCCAGGTCGGCGACCCGCCCGGCCATGTACTCCCCGGCGCCGGCGAGCAGTTCGCGGTAGGCCGCGAAGGCGTCGTACGCCGCGCGCTCGGCCGAGGAGCCGACCGCGATCCGCCGCTCCACGTCCGCCGCCAGCTCCGGGTCCTGCGCGATCATGGCCTGTGCTTCCAGCACCGCCTGCGCCTCGCCGCCGGCCAGGTTGCCGCGCGCCACCAGGTCGGCGGCAACCGCCTCCACGGCCTTGCGCACCCGCTCCTGCTCGCGCGGTGCCTCCGCCGCGGGAATCTGCTTCGCCGGCGGTTCGAGCACCGCCGTGCCCATGTGCCGTGCCTCGCCGATCGCCACCCCGTGGCTCACGCCGACGCCTCGCAGAGTCGTCGTCTCCATGTCACCAGTCTTCCGCAAGTGCGCGGCGGCGTCCCGCCGCGGCTGTCGTACGCGCACGGGCCGCAGCACCGGGGCCCGCCGGACGGCCGTCGCCGGCTCGTCACTCCCAGGTGAACAGCGCCTCGCCGGCCTTGATCTCCCCGTCCTCCGCCACCGCGGACAGCGCGTCCGCACCGGCGTCGAGCGCCACCACCGGCGAGCCCGATGGCGCGGCCGGTGAGCGGGGACGAGACTTGAGTCATGCCGGGGCCTCCAGAACACAGCGGGGGGTCGGCGCCGCCCGTGTCCGCGGGGGCCGCGCCGCTCCTGAAGCGTAACCAATCGGAACGAGCCATTCCGCGCCGAGTGGACCCGACCGGACCGAGCGGCCCCCCGGCCCCCGGACCGGCCCCCGCGCGATCCCCGGAACAGCCCCCCGCATCCCCCTCCGCACCGCCCGTCGCGCCCGCCCCCGAACCGGCCTGCGCGCAGGCCCGTTCCCGCCTGCGGGTAGGGTCGGAGCGCATCGTCGGCGCGTCTGGCGGGACCGGCGGGAACGGACGGGGAGGCACGCGGGTGGAGGTCCAGGCGACGGAGACTTCGAAGGACCGGATCTTCACCGTCCCCAACCTCCTCAGCATGTCCCGCCTCGTCCTGGTTCCCGTCTTCCTGTGGCTCATCCTTTGGCCCGAGTTCGGTGGCCCCAACGCCGACGGCTGGGCGCTGGCGATCCTCCTGTTCAGCGGCGTCAGCGACTATCTCGACGGCAAGCTCGCCCGGCGCTGGAACCAGGTCTCGAACCTGGGCCGCATCCTCGACCCGGCCGCCGACCGGCTCTACATCCTGGCCACGCTCGTCGGCCTGACCTGGCGGGAGATCCTGCCGCTGTGGCTGACCGTCCTGCTGCTGTCCCGCGACGCGATCGTCGGCGCGGCCGTCTGGATGCTCGGCCGCCACGGCTACCCGCCGCCGCAGGTGAACTTCCTGGGCAAGTCCGCCACCTTCTGTCTGATGTACGCCTTCCCGTTGCTCCTCCTCAGTGACGCAAGTGGATGGGTGTCGTCACTCTCTGCTATTTTCGGATGGGCGTTCGCCGGCTGGGGTACAGCGCTGTACTGGTGGGCCGGCGGCCTCTACCTCGTTCAGGTGCGCCGTCTCATCCGAGGGGACGCCCGCGCGGACACCACCCCCGACTAGGCGGCAGCCGGCATCGCCGTCTCACGCCCAAGGAGGACGCTTCCGATATGAAGGCCGTCGTGATGGCTGGGGGCGAAGGCACCCGCCTGCGCCCCATGACCGCGAGCATGCCCAAGCCCCTGCTGCCGGTGGTGAACCGGCCGATCATGGAGCACGTCCTGCGGTTGCTCAAACGCCACGGGCTGACGGAGACGGTGGTGACCGTCCAGTTCCTCGCCTCCCTGGTGCGGAACTACTTCGGGGACGGCGAAGAGCTGGGCATGGAGCTCTCGTACGCCAACGAGGACCGTCCGCTGGGCACCGCGGGCAGCGTGAAGAACGCCGAGGAGGCGCTGAAGGACGACTCGTTCCTGGTCATCTCCGGCGACGCGCTCACCGACTTCGACCTCACCGACCTGATCGCGTTCCACCGCGAGAAGGGCGCGCTGGTCACCGTCTGCCTCACCCGGGTCCCCAACCCGCTGGAGTTCGGCATCACCATCGTCGACGAGGAGGGCAAGGTCGAGCGGTTCCTGGAGAAGCCCACCTGGGGCCAGGTCTTCTCCGACACCGTCAACACCGGCATCTACGTGATGGAGCCGGAGGTCTTCGACTACGTCGAGGCGGACACCTCGGTCGACTGGTCCGGTGACGTCTTCCCGCAGCTGATGAAGGACGGCAAGCCCATCTACGGCTACGTGGCGGAGGGCTACTGGGAGGACGTAGGCACCCACGAGAGCTACGTCAAGGCGCAGGCCGACGTGCTGGAGGGCAAGGTCGACCTCGACCTCGACGGCTTCGAGATCTCGCCCGGCGTCTGGATCGCCGAGGGCGCCGAGGTGCACCCCGAAGCCGTCCTGCGCGGCCCGCTCTACATCGGCGACTACGCCAAGGTCGAGCAGGGCGCCGAGGTCCGCGAGCACTCGGTGCTCGGCTCCAACGTCGTCGTCAAGCAGGGCGCGTTCCTGCACCGCGCCGTCGTCCACGACAACGTCTACATCGGCGGCCACACCAACCTCCGCGGCTGCGTCATCGGCAAGAACACCGACATCATGCGCGCCGCGCGGATCGAGGACGGCGCGGTCATCGGCGACGAGTGCCTGGTCGGCGAAGAATCGATCATCCAGGGCAATGTGCGGGTCTACCCCTTCAAGACCATCGAAGCGGGCGCGTTCGTCAACACCTCGGTGATCTGGGAGTCGCGCGGCCAGGCCCACCTCTTCGGCGCCCGCGGCGTCTCCGGCATCCTCAACGTCGAGATCACCCCCGAGCTGGCCGTCCGGCTGGCCGGCGCGTACGCCACCACTCTGAAGAAGGGCTCCAGCGTCACCACCGCCCGCGACCACTCCCGCGGCGCCCGGGCGCTCAAGCGCGCGGTGATCTCCGCGCTCCAGGCCAGCGCCATAGACGTACGGGACCTGGAGAACGTGCCGCTGCCCGTGGCCCGGCAGCAGACCGCGCGCGGCAGCGCCGGCGGCATCATGGTCCGCACCACCCCCGGTGTGCAGGACTCCGTCGACATCATGTTCCTCGACGAGCGCGGCGCCGACCTCTCCCAGGCCGCGCAGCGCAAGCTCGACCGCGTCTACGCCCGCCAGGAGTACCGCCGCGCGTTCCCCGGCGAGATCGGCGACCTGAGGTTCCCCGGCAGCGTCTTCGACTCCTACACCGGCTCGCTGCTGCGCGCCGTGGACACCGCCGGCATGGCCGAGGCCGGCCTGAAGGTCGTCGTCGACGCCTCCCACGGCAGCGCCGGCCTGGTGCTCCCGAGCCTCCTCGGCCGGCTCGGCGTGGACGCCCTGACCATCAACCCCGGCCTGGACGAGTCCCGCCCGACGGAGACGCCGCAGTCGCGCCGCGCCGGCCTCGTGCGCCTCGGCGAGATCGTCTCCTCCGCGCGCGCCGCGTTCGGCGTGCGCTTCGACCCCGTCGGCGAGCGCATCTCGCTGGTCGACGAGAAGGGCCGGATCGTCGAGGACGACCGGGCGCTGCTCGTCATGCTGGACCTGGTCGCGGCGGAGCGGCGCAGCGGCCGGGTGGCGATGCCGGTGACGACGACGCGTATCGCCGAGCAGGTGGCCGCGTACCACGGCACACAGGTGGAGTGGACGACCACGTCGCCCGACGACCTGGCCCGGGTGGCGCGGATGGACGGCACGGTCTTCGGCGGCGACGGCCGCGGCGGCTTCATCGTCCCGGAGTTCTCCTCCGTCTTCGACGGCGCCGCCGCCTTCGCCCGGCTCACCGGCCTGGTCGCACGCACGCAGCTCACCCTCAGCCAGATCGACGCCCGCATCCCGCAGGCGTACGTGCTCGGCCGCGACCTGGCCACGCCGTGGGCGGTCAAGGGCATGGTCATGCGCCGGGTGGTGGAGGCCGCGGGCTCCCGGGACGTCGACACCACCGACGGCGTCCGCGTCGTGGAGGCCGACGGCCGCTGGGTGCTGGTGCTGCCGGACCGCGCCGAGGCGGTCACGCACCTGTGGGCCGAGGGCCCCGACCAGGCGTCCGCCGAAGCCCTGCTCGACGAGTGGGCGGCGGTCGTCGACGGGAGCGCCGACTGACGCGGGCACAGCGGAGCGAGAGTTCACCCAACCCAGGGGTCGCGGCACCATAAGGGCTCCCGGCGTGCAACGATGTCCGGCATGCCGCAGCAGCCCCCCGAACGGAGCAGCGCCTCGGCACGCCCCCGTCCGGACGCCTCCATGTCGCTGCTGACCCGGCTGATGGACCACAGCCTGGACGACGGG
>NZ_JACBXC010000436.1 GCF_013870535.1 Streptomyces phytophilus
GCGGACCGCGAGGAACGCGGCGCCGACCGACGCCAGCAGCGTGATGTCGATCCCGGACATCAGCGCGATGGTGCCGAAGGCGTGGTCGACGTCGTCCGCGACCTGCCCGCTGTCCTGGAACATGTCGAGCAGGATCCGCCCGCCGACCATGCCGGGCACGATCGCCAGCAGCGAGCCGACGAGGCCGACGACCGCCGCCTCGCCGACGATCATCCTGGTGATCTGCGCGGGCGTCGCGCCGGTGGAGCGCAGCAGGTCGATCTCGGTGCTGCGCTGCCGGACGGCGACCGTGAGGGTCGAGGCGACGGCGAAGAAGACCAGCAGCGAGCCGTAGCCGCCGACGACCATCGCGGCCGTGGACAGGGACTCCGAGCTGACGTCGTCCACTCCCTCGGCGCCGGCGGTGTCGAGGAGCGAGTTGAACATCATGATGATGGTGGCGCCGAGGAAGGCGGACAGGAGCGTGGCGGCGAAGCGGCCGGGCCGCTGCCGGATGGAGCGCATCGCGAGCGAGAACATCGGTCAGACCCCCATGGGCGCGGAGTGGCGCGGGTCGTGGTGCGGGGCGGGGCCCGGACCCTGGGCTTCGTACATGTCGCCGAGGTGCGTCATGCGCTCCGCGATGGCGTCGGCGGTCGGCGCGTGCATCTGGCCCACCAGCCGGCCGTCGGCGAGGAAGAGGACGGAGTCCGCGTACGAGGCGGCCACCGGGTCGTGCGTCACCATCACCACGGTGCGGCCGTCGACGCGCACCGTCTCCTGGAGCAGGCCCAGCACGTCACGGGCGCTGCGGGTGTCCAGGGCGCCGGTCGGCTCGTCGGCGAAGACCACGCTCGGCGCGGCGACGAGCGCGCGGGCGATGGCGACGCGCTGCCGCTGTCCGCCGGAGAGCTGGTCGGGCCGGTGCCGCATCCGGTCGGCGAGGCCGACGCGGGCCAGCACCTCGCGGACCCGGGCGCGGTCGACGCGGCGGCCGGCGAGCTTGAGCGGCAGCACGGTGTTCTGCGCGACGTTCAGCGTGGGCAGCAGGTTGTACTGCTGGAAAACGAACCCGATCCGCTCGCGGCGGAACTTCGTCAGCTCCGTCTCGCTGCCCCCGGTCATCTCCGCGCCGTCGACCATCACCACGCCGCTGTCCGGCCGGTCCAGCCCCGCGGCGCACTGCAGCAGCGTCGACTTCCCGGAGCCCGAGGGCCCCATCACGGCGGTGAACGACCCGGCCGGCAGGCTCAGCGTCACCCCGTCGAGGGCGGTGACGGCCGCCTCCTCGGCACCCCCGGTGCCGTAGACCTTGGTCACCTTGACCAGTCGCAGCGCCTCGTGCGGCGCGCCACCGTCGACGGCACCGGCGGCGGTCCCGCGGCGCCCGTTGCGTCCGAACATCGTCTTCACCCCTCGTCAGACCGGCACTCCCTGTGCCTGACTACGAAGCTACGGACGGTGACGGCCGCGGGCACTGGGCGCACGACCCCAATGGGGGGTGGTGTTACGTGCACCATCCCTGGTGTACGGACGGTCGCCGGCCTACCCGCTCCCGGGTGCCGCCCCGCTGATCTCGGAGCCGATCGCGCGGTCCATCACGGCGAGGCCGACCAGGTTGAAGGGCTTGTTGATGTTGCGCATGAGGGAGTCCTGAGAGGGCCGGTAGATGCCGTACTCGTACTGGCTGCCGCCCTGGTAGGCACCGATGACACCGCCGTCGGGGGTGCTCTGCCCGAGGTACGACGCCCACTTGGACCCGCTGGGACTGGCGGTGACGTTGGGTTCCCGGGGTTCGCCGCCGGGATAGGTGGTGCCCGGCGTGTAGTACTCGTCGGCCAGGCCGCCCACGGAGTGGCCGAGTTCGTGGATCGCGATGCGTCCGGCCTGCGCGTTGCCGCCGGCGACGGTGGCGAGACTGGGGTAGCCGGCGCCGCCGTACTTGGCGGTGTTGCCGAGGGCGACGATGGCGTCGGCGCCGGGGGCCTCGGCGGCGTACGCCTGTGCCTTCGACTCGCTGAGGCAGAGCAGCCGTTCGATGCCGGCGCAGAAGAAGCCCATGTCCATGGCGGTGTCGCGGTCGATGCCCCGGGTCGGGTCGTTGTCCACGCCGGACTGCGCGGAGACGACGTTGACCAGCCACACGTTGGTGTTCTGGCGGTGCTTGTCCCACGGCGCCGTGGCGGAGATCTCCTGCCACTTCGCCTGGGCCTGCTGGCGCAGCAGGCCCATCTCCGAGGTGGTGTACCCGTCGCCCACCATCACCAGGTCGAACCGGGAGCCGGGGGGGCCGGTGTCCTGGATGGGGACGACCTCGGCCGCCGCGGCCGCCCGGAGGTCGGCGGGGCCCGGGGCGTCCTCGGCCTGCTCGGGTATCTCCACGCGGGTGACGGTGCCGTCCGGTGAGAACACCTCCCGCCACTCGGTCGGCCCCGCGGAGCCGGGGTCCTGCGCTCCGGCGGGTACCGGTGCGGCGGCGACTCCGGCGGCGCACAGCAGGGCCGCGGTCAGCAGAAGGGAAACTTTTCGGCGCATCAGCGCCCTCCGTGTCCGTCGAGTGTGGGGGACGGCGGGACCCGGGGTCGGTCGCGGCCGTCGACGGGGTCGGCCGGGATGCCTCAAGTCGCAGGTCGATTCCGGCAACTCGCCGATTCAAACTAGTGAGCTGACGCGAGCCTGACAAGTCGCGGACCGTCGCGTTTGACCTCAAGTGCGGTTGAAGTCGGAGGGTGGGGGACAGCACCCACGAGAGGGGAAGAACTGTGATCCTGGTGACCGGAGCAACGGGCAATGTAGGAGGTCAGGCGGTCGCGCAGGCGCACTGGGCGGGCCTGCCGGTACGCGCCCTGGTGCGCGACCCCGCCCGCGCGGACCTCCCCGCGGGGGTGGAGGCCGTACGCGGGGACCTCGCCGACCCGGCGACGCTGGGCGCGGCCTTCGCCGGCGTCTCGGAGGTCTTCCTCGTCTGGCCGCTGCCCACCGCCGACACCGCCCCCGCCGTCCTGGACGCGGCGATCGCGGCGGGGGTGCGCCGGATCGCGTACGTCTCCGCCTGGGGCGCCGCCGACGACCCGGACGAGGAGCCGGAGGGCATCCTCGGCTTCCACACCGCCATCGAACGCCTGCTGCGGGCCTCGCCCCTGGAGTGGACCCTGCTGCGCGCGGGCGGCTTCGCCGCCAACACCCTGCACTGGGCGGACCAGATCCGCGCGGGCGACGTGGTGCACGCCCCGTACGCGCAAGCGGGCCGCTCCCTCATCCACGAGGCCGACGTGGCCGCGGTCGGCCTGCGCGCGCTGACCCACGAGGGCCACGCCGGGGAGACGTACCACCTGACGGGCCCGGAGACCCTGACCCAGGCCGAGCAGGTCCGCACGATCGGCGCGGCACTGGGGCGCGACATCCGCTTCGAGGAGTCCCCGCCCTCGGTCGCACGGGAGGCGTACGTGCCGGCGGGCGGCGCGGCCGCGGACGGAGACGTAGGCGAAGTACGTGCCGACGACACCGGCCAGGGTGCCCACCGCCGTGAGGACGAACTCCGCCATGCCCATCCCAGCAGGCTAGCCATCGTCTGCCGGTGCCGCACCGCACCGTTTAGGCTGGCGGGTTCATGCCGGGCCGGGGGTGGGGCTGTGGGGGTTGGATGACGGAGGCGCGGGAGGGCTGGGTACGGGTCCCGGTGGGGGAGGACGCCCGGCGGTGGGCCTCCCGGGGGCGGTGCCGGCGGGTGCTGTTCGTCGTGCACAACGTCACGTCGGCCACCCGGCTGCTGGACGTGATGCCGCTGTTCGACGACGACCTGCGGGTGCAGATGCTGGCGACGTGCACGGGGTCGTCGCCGTTCCAGGGCGGCGTCGGCGAACTGCTGGCGGCGGTGGGGGTGCCGGTGCTGCCGTGGGAGCAGGCGGTCCGTACGCCCGTCGACTTGGCCGTCTCGGCAAGCCTGGGTGGCCAAATAGGCGTATTGACCGGCAAATTGGCAGTTCTTTCCCATGGCGTTGGATATACTAAGAGGCTCAGGTCGCCGGTCGCCGGTCGCCGGTCGCCGGTCGCCGGACGCCGGGCTCCCGTCTTCGGACTGGCGCCGGAGTGGCTGCTTGAGGACGGGCGGCCCGTGGCCGATGCGTTCGTGCTCTCGCATCCCGAGCAGGTGGAGCGCCTGCGCGAGTCCTGTCCCGAGGCGGCCGGGGCCGCGGTGCTGGCAGGCGATCCGTGCTTCGACCGGATGCTCGCCGCCCGCGACTACCGCGACCGGTTCCGGCGGGCGCTGGGCGTACGCGGCGGGCAGCGGCTCGTCGTCCTGTCCGCCACCTGGAACCCGGAGGGGCTGTTCGGCGACGGCGGCGCGGGCGACGTGCTGCCGGCCCTGCTGCCGCGGCTGACGGGCGAACTGGCCGCCGAGGAGTACCGGGTGGCGGCCGTCCTGCACCCCAACATCTGGCAGGGGCACGGCCCCGGGCAGGTACGGGCCTGGCTCGACAGGGCCCGGCGCGGCGGGTTGGCCCTGGTCGATCCGCTGGGTGGCTGGCGGCAGGCGCTGCTCGCGGCGGACGCGGTCCTGGGCGACCACGGAGCGGTGACGTACTACGCCGCGGCCCT
>NZ_JACBXC010000437.1 GCF_013870535.1 Streptomyces phytophilus
AGAGGCAGGGCCGGGAGCAGCATGCGGCGCACCGAGCGCGCCCTGTCGCCTCTTCGCACGCTCACTCCTCGATCAGGCGGGCGACGTCCTCACCGGCCGTCCTCATCGCGTCCTTCGCCGAGGAGTCGCCGACCAGCACCGCCTGCACCTGCTCGGCCACCGCCTCCTCGATCTGCGCGTTGTTCGCGTACGTCCAGAACGGCCCGGGCGTCGCCGTCGCGGTGATCTTCTCCGTCCAGTCGGTGGTGAACCTGTCCGACGCCACCTCCGGGGCCGTGAGCCCCTCCGCCGTCGTCGGCGGCAGCGCCAGCTTCCCGAAGTAGTCCACGACCGTGGCCCGGTCGGAGGTGGTGTGCACGGCGAAGTCCGTCGCCGCCGACGACCCCTCGCCCTTCGTCACCACGATGACGTGCCCCCACAGCAGCGCCTGCGGGTCGTCGCCCTTCTTCAGCACCGGCCGCGGCACCGCCACCATCGCCTCCGCCAGCGACTCGTCCGCCGCCTCCGCGAGCGTCGCGCCCTTGCCGACCAGCGCGTCGTCGTAGAAGCCCACCTTCCCCTGCGCGAACAGCGCGCGGGCGTCGAACCGGTCCACCGCCTTGGCGATCAGCTTCTCGTCGTAGAGCTTCTTGAACCACTCCACGGCGTCCACCGACGCGTCGTCGCCGATCGCCACCGCGCCGTCCTCGACGACCGGGCAGCCGAAGGTCTGCATCCACGGGAAGATGTCCTTGAGCTGCTCCACCTTCGTCGCCGCCGCGTACGGCGTCACCCCGCCGCCCAGGTCCTTCAGCGCGCGCAGCGCGTCCTCGAATTCGGCGACCGTGCCCGGCAGCCGGCGTATCCCCGCCTCGTCCAGCAGCCGCTGGTTGCCGATCAGCCCGATGGAGCCCGTCGTCCACGGCAGCCCGTACTGCACCCCCTCGTACTGCCCGCTTGCCAGCGCCACGTCCGTGTAGCCCGCCCCGGCCGCCGCGTCCCCCAGGTCCAGCAGCGAACCCATCTGCGCCACCGCCGCCAGCCATGCGATGTCCAACTGCACCGCGCCGCTGATCTCCCCGCCGCTCAGCTTCAGTGTCAGCTGCTTCAGATACTCGTTGTACGGATACTCCGTCGTGGACACCTCCACCTTCCCGGCCTTCTCCCAGTCCGAGATGATCCCCTCCACGACCGGCTTGCTCGCCTCCTCGTTCAGCGACCAGGAGGTGAAGCCGAACTTCTTCGCGTCGGCGTCGCCGCCGTCGCCGGAGCCGCCCCCGGAGGGGGCGCAGGCGGCCAGGGCACCGGGGACGGCGAGCCCCAGGGTGCCCAGGCCCAGCAGTCTGAGGGTGTCGCGGCGGGGTAGTGCGTGGCGGGACATGCCGACTCCTTCGAGGTTGGGAAGCGTGGCGGGGTACGGGACCGGGCGCGGCGGCGCCGGTCAGCTCTTGACGGCTCCGGCGGTCAGCCCTCCGACGAGGTACCGCTGCAGGAACATGAACGCGACGACCACCGGCACCGAGACGATCAGCGACGCCGCCATCAGCGCCGGCCAGGCCGTCTGGAACTCGCCGATGTACGTGTTCACCAGGCCCGGCGGCAGCGTCATCGTGTCGTCGCCGGAGAGCGTCAGCGCGAAGATGAAGTCGTTCCAGCCGCGGACGAACGCGAACAGCCCGGCCGCGATCATCCCGGGCGCCGCCAGCGGCGCGACGATGCTGTGCAGGGTGCGCCACCGGGACGCGCCGTCGATGGCCGCGGCCTCCAGCAGCGCGTCGGGGACCGTGTCGAAGATGCCCTTCAGCATCCACACGCACAGCGGCATGGTGAACGTGGTGAAGGACAGGATCAGCGCCGTGTACGTGCCGAGCAGGTCGAACTGGCGGAACACCGCGTACAGCGTGATCAGCAGCAGCGCCTGCGGGAACATCTGCGAGGCGAGCACGAAGTTCATCAGCGACTTGCGACCGCGGTAGCGGAACTTGGAGAACGAGTAGCCCATGTACGTCGAGACCACGACGCTCAGCAGCGCGGTGACACCGGCGACGATCACGCTGTTGACCATGTAGTCGAAGAGCTTGTCGTTCTCCGCGAAGGCCCGGAAGTGCGCGAACGTGATCTCGGTCGGGAAGAACCGCGGCGGGAAGCGGAACGCCTGCCCCGGTGGGCTGAGCGCGGTGACCAGCATCCAGTACATCGGCAGCAGGCCGAAGAGACCGATGACGCCGACCGCGGCCCACGCGGCGACGGACGAGCGGACCTGGTCGGGGCGTCGGCGGGGTCTGCGGGAGGCCGGGCGGCTCCCGGCGGGCTTGCCGGCGCCGGCGGGCGCGGCCTCGGGGGAGGCGCCGCCGGGGGCGGTGAACCGGGCGGTGGTCACGAGTGCTTGTCCTCCCGCTCGGAGGTCCTGAGGTACACGCCGACGAGCACCAGGAGCAGCAGCATCCACAGCCCGCCGAGCGCGGCCGCGCGGCCGAGGTCGAAGCCCTTGAAGGCGTCCTGGTACACGGCGACCGCGAAGGTCTCCGTGGCACCGGCGGGGCCGCCGCCGGTGAGGACGTAGATGGTGTCGAAGTGCTGGAAGTTCCAGATGAACTCCAGCAGGATCACGATCGCCGCGACGCCCCGCACACCCGGCCAGGTGACGGCGCGGAACCGGCGCACGGCGCCCGCCCCGTCCACGGCCGCGGCCTCGTGCAGCTCGCGCGGCACGGTCTGCAGGCCGGCGAGCATCATGACCATCATCCACGGGAAGCTCGCCCAGGTCTTGGTGACGATCACCGCGACCATCGCCGTCGTCGGCTCGCCGAGCCACGAGACGCTCTCCTCGATGACGCCCAGCTCCAGCAACGCCCCGTTGAGGACCCCGTAGTTCGCATTGAAGATCCACATCCAGAGGAAGGACACCACGACGCCGGGGATCACCCAGGGGAAGAGGAACAGGCCGCGCAGGAACCCGCTGCCCCGCAGCCCGGTGTTCAGCGCCAGCGCGAGCGCGAACCCGACGGCGAACGGCGCCGCGGTGGCGCCGACGGTGAACACGAGCGTGTTCTCCAGCACCGGCCAGAAGTCGCGGTCGAGCACGTCGGCGTAGTTGTCCAGGCCGACGAACGTACGCCCCGGCAGCCGCAGGTCCTGGTCGAAGAAGCCGGTGACGAGGGAAGCGACGAGCGGGTAGAACACGATCGCCGCGAAGAGCGCCAGGCCCGGCACGGTGAGGAGGAAGGCGAACGCGCCGTTCGAAAGCCGCTGCCCCTCGTGCTTCGACGGTCTGCGGGCGGGGGCCGGCGTGGGGGAGGCGGCGGGCGGTGCCGGGGCCGCCTGCTTCGGGGAGGCGGACGCGGGCGTCACGGTCGGCTCCTCTCGGGCGCGCGCGGGTGGCGCTGCCGGCCCGGGCCCTGGCCGTTGCCGTCCCCGCGCCCGTTCCCTTCCTCCCGGCCGTCCCCGTCCCCGTCTCTGTCCCCGTCCCTGTCCCTGTCTCCGTGGCCGTCTCCGTGGCCGGTCTGGGCGGGCGGTGCGGCGCGCGGGCCGACGTAACCGAGGCCGACGCTCACCGAGTCGGCGGCCTCCACGGCGGCGCGGGACAGCTCCTCCTCGCGCCGGTCGAGCGCGACGGTGGACAGCGGCCCGGAGATGGAGATGGCGGCGACGATGTCGCCGGAGCGGCCCCGGATCGGCGCGGCCACGCAGGAGCGGCCGTGCGCCAGCTCCTCGACCTCGGTGGCGTAGCCGCGGCGGGCGACGGCCTCCAACTCGGCGTCGAGCGCGGCGTGCGAGGTGAGGGTGGCCTGCGTGAAGGCCGTCAGCCCGGCCTCGGGCAGCAGGCCGCGGCGGCGCCGCGGAGCCAGGCCCAGCAGCAGGCACTTGCCGAGGCCGGTGGCGTGCAGCGGCTTGCGCTGGCCGGTGAGCACGGTGGACCTCGGGGCCAGCCTGCCTTCGAAGTTGAGCAGGTAGAACAGCGCGGCGCCGTGCCGGATGGCGACGTTGGCGCCGAGACCGAGGCGGGCGGCCAGCTCCTGGGCGAGCTGGCGTGCCTCGCGGTGGACGGGGTGGTGGTTGACGGCGACGCCGCCGAGGGTGATGGGGGCCGTGCCGAGGCGGTACAGCCCGCTGACGGCGTCACGTTCGACGTAGTCGAGCGACTCCAGCGTGGCCAGCAGCCGGGAGGTGGTCGAGGTGCCGAGGCCGGTGATGCGTACGACGTCCGAGACCCGCAGCTCCGGGTGGCCGTTCTGGAAGACCGCGAGCACGGCCACCGCGCGCTCCACGCTCTGGTTGTTGCCCTGATCCGATGCCATCCGCGACTCCAGTGAATCTCGTTTGCAACATGCGGGATCGTTGCCCACATATTGCGACGGCGTCAACCCTTGTGACCGGGCTTCCGCGGCAACGGCGTGGATCCGGCGCGGAGACGGCGCCCGGTTTTCTCGTGCAGCAGGGGTTGACGACCGTGCAGCATGTGGACACCCTTCCTGCATTACGGATGCCATTTGCAATGTGGGGAGCGTGTCATCGATGCCCAGCCGCCGGAACTTCGTGAAGGCCGCGGGAGTCACCGCCGTCGCAACGTCGGCC
>NZ_JACBXC010000438.1 GCF_013870535.1 Streptomyces phytophilus
TCGTCTCTCCAGCCGTCATCTGTCCCCTCCGCCTTCCCCCGCGCCCGCGACCCGCTGTGCGAAGTCCCAGGCGTCCGACACGATCCCCGCCAGCTCCGTACGCGACGGCCGCCAGCCCAACTGCTCCTTCGCCGCCTCCGCCGACGCCACCAGCACGGCCGGATCCCCCGCCCGCCGCGGCGCGACCACCTCGGGCACGGGGTGCCCGGTCACCCGGCGGACGGTCTCGACGACCTCGCGCACCGAGAACCCCGCGCCGTTGCCCAGGTTGCAGATGCGGTGCTCGCCGGGGCGTACGGCGTCGAGCGCGAGCAGATGCGCCTCGGCGAGGTCCGCGACGTGGATGTAGTCGCGGATGCAGGTGCCGTCCGGGGTCGGGTAGTCGTCGCCGAAGACGGAGATCGACTCGCGCCGCCCGAGGGCCACTTGGAGCACCAGCGGGATGAGGTGCGACTCGGGGTCGTGCCGCTCACCGTACGGGCCGCCGCCGTGCTCCGGCAGGTACGCGCCGGCGACGTTGAAGTAGCGCAGCGACGCGGCGGCCAGCCCGTGGGCGTGGCACTCCGCGCCGATCATCTGGTCGACGGCGAGCTTGGAGGCCCCGTACGGGTTCGTCGGCGCGGTGACGGCGTCCTCGGTGATCGGCACGGACTCCGGTTCGCCGTAGGTGGCGGCGGTCGAGGAGAACACCAGCCGCCGCACGCCCGCGTCGCGCATCGCGGAGAGCAGCTCCAGCGTGCCGCCGACGTTGTTGCGCCAGTACTTCTCGGGGTGCGTGACGGACTCGCCGACCTGCGAGAAGGCGGCGAAGTGCAGCACGCCGTCGTACGAGGAGTCCAGCCACTTCGCGGCGTGCTGGATCCGGTCCTCGACGAACTCGGCGCCCTCCGGCACCCCCTCGCGGAACCCGGTCGACAGGTCGTCGACGACCGTCACCGCGTGCCCGGCGGCCAGCAGGTGCGCCGCGACGACGCTCCCCACGTACCCGGCTCCGCCCGTGACCAGGTACTTCCGCCCGCCCCCGGCACCCCCGCCTACGTCCAGACTCACGTGCTCGCTACCTCTCGCAGTCGTTCCGCCGCGCGCTCCGGCGGCACATCGGTGACAAAGGCGTCCATCGCGGACTCCGACCCCGCAAGATACTTCAGCTTGCCCGGGCTCCGCCGGATCGTGAACAGTTCGAGGTGCAGAGCGTAGTCAGCGCGCCCGGCCGCCCGCACCGGCGCCTGGTGCCACGCCGAGATGTACGGGGTCGGGGGCTCGCCGGGGCCGAAGATCCGGTCGAATCTGCGCAGGAGTTCGAGGTAGGCCCCGGGGAACTCCGCGCGCGCGTCGTCGCCCAGCGCCGGCAGGTCGGGCACGCGGCGGCGCGGGTAGAGGTGGACCTCGTACGGCCAGTGCGCCGCGTACGGCACGAACGCCACCCAGTGCTCCCCCTCCAGCACCACCCGCGTCCCCGCCGCCGTCTCGGCGGCGACGACGGCGTCGAAGAGGTTCCCGCCCGTCTTCGCCCGGTGCTGCTCGGCGCACCGCATCATCTGCGCGGTGCGCGGGGTGACGTACGGGTACGCGTAGATCTGCCCGTGCGGGTGGCCGAGGGTGACGCCGATCTCCTTGCCGCGGTTCTCGAAGCAGAAGACCTGCTCGACGCCGGGGAGTTCGGCCAGTTCCACGGAGCGGTCGGTCCACGCGTCGAGCACCAGCGCGGCCTGGCCGGGGGAGAGGTCGGCGAACGAGGCGTCGTGGTCGGAGGTGAAGCAGACGACCTCGCAGCGCCCCGCGCCCGGGGCGCTGACGAACGGCGGCTCGCCGGTCACCGGGCCGGGGCCGCCGGTCAGCGACGGGAAGCGGTTCTCGAAGACGGCGACCTCGTAGTCGTCGGCCGGGATCTCGCTCAGCCGCCCGCCCCGGGAGGGGCACAGGGGGCACTCGTCGGCGGGCGGGTGGTACGTACGGCCCTGCCGGTGCGAGGCGATGACCACCCACTCCCCGCGCAGCGGGTCGAAGCGCGCCTCCGACGCGGTGCGCGTCGGCTCCAGGGGGCGGCGGTCGGCCGCGTCCCGGACGGCGTCGTCACGCGCGTCGAAGTAGATCAGCTCGCGCCCGTCCGCGAGCCGCGTGTGCGTCTTCTTCACTGGAGCCTCTTCCTCGGCCCTGGCCGCCTGCCCTGCCCGCCGGTCGTCATCGGTCCGGTTCCCCCAACACAATCGAACACAATGAACCACAAGCCAACAGGCGAGTCAACGCCGGAGCGTCGCTTACCCCAAATTATCTTTTATCAGACATTCTGGGTGCGAGATCCAACAGACAAGCAAACAGTCCCAACAGAAGCTTTCGGAATCCAACGCCACCCGTCTGGCTTCGTCTTCTGAACGCACCACGCACGGAAGCGGACCTGAAGCATGCACGCACTAGCGGCAGAGCTGCGGCTCGACACCAACGTCCTCGACTACGTGATCATGGCCATGTACTTCGCCGTCGTGCTCGGCATCGGGTTCCTGGCCCGGCGAAGCGTCAAGACCAGCCTCGACTTCTTCCTCTCCGGCCGCTCCATGCCCGCCTGGATCACCGGTCTGGCGTTCATCTCCGCCAACCTCGGCGCCACCGAGATCCTCGGCATGGCCGCCAACAGCGCCCAGTACGGCGTCTACACCACGCACTGGTACTGGATCGGCGCCATCCCGGCCATGGTCTTCCTGGGCCTGGTGATGATGCCCTTCTACTACGGCTCGAAGGTCCGCTCCGTGCCGGAGTTCCTGCTGCACCGCTACGACCGCAGCGCACACCTGCTCAGCTCGGTGCTCTTCTCCTTCGCCGCTGTGCTCATCGCCGGCGTCAACCTCTACGCCATGGCCATCGTCGTCGAGGCCCTGCTCGGCTGGCCGGAGTGGGTCGCCATCGTCGTCTCCGCCGCCGTCGTGCTCGCGTACATCACCCTCGGCGGGCTGTCGTCCGCGGTCTACAACGAGGTGCTGCAGTTCTTCGTCATCATCGCCGCGCTGCTGCCGCTGACGATCCTCGCGCTCAAGCGCGTCGGCGGCTGGGACGGCCTCAGCGACACCCTGACCGCCTCCCGCGGCGGCAACTTCATGACAGCCTGGGGCGGCACCGGCATCGGCAGCGACAACCCGCTGGGCGCCAACTGGCTGACGATCGTCCTCGGCCTGGGCTTCGTGCTGAGCTTCGGCTACTGGACGACCAACTTCGCCGAGGTGCAGCGCGCGCTGTCCGCCAAGAACCTCTCCGCCGCCCAGCGCACGCCGCTCATCGGCGCGTACCCGAAGGTCTTCATCGTCTTCCTGGTGATGATCCCCGGCCTCGTCGCGGCCGCCCTGGTGCCCGAGATCGGCACGTCCGGCTCGGACCTGACGTACAACGACTCGATCCCGTACCTCATGGAGCAACTGCTGCCGAACGGCATGCTGGGCGTGGCCATCACCGGGCTGCTGGCGGCGTTCATGGCGGGCATGGCGGCCAACGTCTCGTCGTTCAACACCGTGTTCACCACCGACATCTGGGAGCCGTACGTCAAGCGCGGCCGGACGGACGCGTACTACCTGCGCTTCGGGCGGATCATCACCGTGATCGGGGTGGCGGCCAGCGTCGGCACCGCGTTCATCGCGTCCAGCTTCAGCAACATCATGGCCTACCTGCAGACGCTGTTCTCCTTCTTCAACGTGCCGATGTTCGTGGTCTTCATCATCGGCATGTTCTGGAAGCGCACCTCCGTCAAGGCCGGCTTCTGGGGGCTGCTGGTCGGCACGGTCGCCGCGATGCTCAACTACTTCTGGATCTACAAGCAGGGCGTCATCAGCATCCCCAGCGACCAGGGCGCCAACTTCGTCTCCGCCATCGTCGGCTTCGTCGCCGGCGCCGTCGCGATGCTCGTCGTCACGCCGTTCACCCGCCCCAAGTCCCCCGAGCAACTCGCGGGCCTCGTCTACGGCACCCGCTCCCCGGGCATGTCCGAGCCCCCCGCCGCGGGCGACGACGCCTGGTACCGCAAACCGGCGCTGCTGGGCTGGGGAGCGATCGTCCTGGCCGCCCTGTGCTACATCCCCTTCTCCTTCTAGGAGCGCACCATGAGCGACAACAACGAGCGCCCGGACGGCCCGGACCGCGGCATCCCGGACACCGGTGAACTGGCGGAGCAGATCGAGGAGCTGGAGCGCAGGTCGGCGACGGCCAGCAGGCTGTTCGACGTGCGGCGGCTGATCGGCGGCCTGTTCGTCGTGTACGGGCTGATCCTCGTGGTCACCGGCGCCTTCGACTCCGACGCGGAGATCGCCAAGGCGGTGGACGTGCGCATCAACCTGTGGACGGGCCTGGGGATGCTGGCGCTCGGGCTGTTCTTCCTCGGCTGGCAGTTCCTGCGGCCGGTGCGGCCGCCGTCGGCGGAGGAACTGGCGGAGGCGATGGACGGCAACCAGGGCAACCAGGGCAACCAGGGCACGGACGGCCCCGACCGCGCCGACGGCCACTGACCCGTACGCCCGCGGCGCCCCCGTCCCCGTACGCGATTGTCCGAAAGCCGCCGCGGTC
>NZ_JACBXC010000439.1 GCF_013870535.1 Streptomyces phytophilus
AGGTGCCGTGCGCTACGCCAGCAGCCCGTCGATCTGCGCCAGTTGCTCCGCGGTCAGCGGGCCCGCGGCCAGCGCGCCCGCGTTCTGCGCCGCCTGCGCCTCGGTGCGGAAGCCGGGGATCGGCACCGTGTGCGGGCTGCGGGCCCAGATCCACGCCAGCGCCCCCTGCGCGACGGTGCGCCCGCCGGAGGTGAGGATGTCGCGGATCGACTCGATCCGCGGCAGCCACCCCGGCGCCACCCGCCCGTCCGCGCCGAAGTACGCCAGCAACGCCGGCGGCGTCGCCCGGATGTCGCCGGGGCCGACCCGCGAGCCCGCGTCGTACGCGCCGGAGAGCAGCCCCATCGCCAGCGGGCTGCGGTCGACGCTGGCGAGGTTGCGCTCCGCGCACAGCGCCAGCATCTCCGGGGCGTCCTCCAGCACGTTGAGCCGGTGCTGCACCGCGGCGCAGTGCGGGCCCTCGGCGAAGAGCGCCGCGCGGCCGGGGTCGTCGGTGCTCCAGCCGTACGCGCGGATCAGCCCCTCCCGTACGAAGTCCTCGCACGCCTCGCGCAGCTCCGCCGCCTCCTCGGCGCCGGCGTCCCCGATGTGCAGCTGGAACAGGTCGACGCGATCGGTGCCCAGCCGGCGCAGCGAGTCGGTGAGCGCCCGGCGGGCGTAGCCGGGGGACAGGTCGCGGGACAGCAGCGTCCGGCGGCCGGCGTCGAAGGTGTTGCCCCACTTCGTGGCGATGACGACGTCGTCCCGCCGGCCGGCGAGCGCGTGGCCGAGCACGGTCTCGCTGTGGCCGGTGCCGTAGACGTCGGCGGTGTCGAAGAAGGTGACGCCGCCGTCGAGCGCCCGGTGCACGGCCCGTACCGACTCCTCGTCGTCGACCTTGCCCCAGCCCAGCGGGTCGCCGCCGGCGTCCCACCACTCGCCGCCGATCGCCCAGCAGCCGAAGCCGAGGGCGCTGACCTCGATGCCCGTACGTCCCAGAGTGCGCGTCTGCATGGGGACGAGCATGCACCTTCGAGCGCGCTCGAACGCAAGGTGCCCTCAGGCGGTCAGCGGGTCCGATCCCTCCAGCTCCCGGAAGACCGCCACGTTGGACGCGAAGGCGCGGTGGCACTCCTCGACGATCCGCTTCTTCTCCAGGTCGTCGACGGGCAGCTCGTCGAGCAGCCGCCGGTAACCGCGCTTGTACGCGGCCGGGTTGGCCACGCGCTCGAAGACGTAGAAGCGGACGCCGTCGCCCTTGCGCTCGAAGCCCCAGGTCTTCTCCGCGGTGCCGCGGACCACCTGGCCGCCGGAGAGGTCGCCGAGGTAGCGGGTGTAGTGGTGCGCTACGTACCCTGCGGGCCAGTCGCGCGCGCACTCCTCGATGCGGGCCGCGTACGCCTTTGTCGCCGGCAGCGGCTGCGCCGCGGCGCGCCAGCCCGCGGCGCCGTGCAGGAAGTCGAGGTCGCGCTCCAGCTCGGGGACGCGGGCCAGCTCGGGCCGCACGAAGGGGCCCGCGACCGGGTCGCCGGCGAGCGCGTCCCAGCCGTCCTCCAGGGCGCGGTAGACGAACCAGAGCTGCTCGGTGTAGCGCCGGTAGGCGGCTATGCCGAGCGCGCCGCCGAGCATGTCGCTCATGAAGGTCGAGTGGTTGGCCTCGTGGTGCTGGTCGTGGGACTCGGTGCGGAGCCGGGTGGAGAACGGCGTCACGTCCATGGCGGGCCTCCGGGGCGCGGCGGGGCGGTGGGCGTGACGATTCTCTTTGGTTAGGCTTACCTAAGTCAATAGGTTCCCGACGCCGTGTCGGTATCGGCCGGGCGGCTAGGGCAGGGTCAGGATCTCCGCGCCCGACTCCGTCACCACCAGCGTGTGCTCGAACTGCGCCGTGCGCTTGCGGTCCTTGGTCACCACGGTCCAGCCGTCGTCCCACATGTCGTGCTCGTACGTGCCGAGGGTCAGCATCGGCTCGATCGTGAACGTCATCCCGGGCCGCATCACGGCGGTCGCGCGCGGGTCGTCGAAGTGCGGGATGATCAGCCCGGAGTGGAAGGCCGTGTTGACGCCGTGGCCGGTGAAGTCGCGGACGACGCCGTAGCCGAAGCGCTTGGCGTACGACTGGATGACCCGGCCGATGACGTTGACCTGCCGGCCCGGGCGGACCGCCTTGATCGCCCTGTTCAGCGCCTCGCGGGTGCGCTCGACGAGCAGCCGGGAGGTCTCGTCGACGTCGCCGACGAGGTACGTGGCGTTGTTGTCGCCGTGCACGCCGCCGATGAACGCGGTGACGTCGAGGTTCACGATGTCGCCGTCGTGGAGCACGGTGGAGTCCGGGATGCCGTGGCAGATGACCTCGTTGACCGAGGTGCACAGCGACTTGGGAAAGCCCCGGTAGCCGAGGGTGGAGGGGTACGCGCCGTGGTCGCACAGGTACTCGTGCGCCACCCGGTCCAGCTCGTCCGTCGTCACCCCCGGCGCGATGTGCTCCGCGGCGGCGGCCATCGCCCGGGCGGCGATCCGACCGGCGACCCGCATCCGCTCGACGGTCTCCGCGTCCTGGACCTCGGGGCCCGTGTAGGGTGCGGGCCCCTTCTTCCCGACGTACTCGGGGCGGGGGATGGCGGCGGGAACGGCCCGGGGCGGAGAGAGCGTTCCGGGCACGAGCATCGACGACTGGCCAGACATGATCCGAGTCTATCGACGGGGGATCGGGCACGATGGGCGGCGGCAGACCGCGCAGGCACGGCGCAGGTGAGGAGCGAGATGGCGCTGTTCAAGAGGTCCAGGCAGAAGTCGGCGGGCAAACCGGGCGAGTGGTACTACTGCCTGGAGCACAAGCGGGTCGAGGAGGGGCCGCAGTGCAAGGCCCTGAACCGCCTCGGCCCGTACGCGACGCCGGAGGAGGCGGGGCGGGCGATCGAGACGGCGGAGGCGCGGAACGAGGAGTGGGACGAGGACGCCCGGTGGAACGACGACGGGAACCGCGAGGGCGGGCCGGGGCGCTGAGGGCGTAGCGGCCGGGGGCACGCGGCGGCGCGGCGCCGCGGGCGGGTGTCACGCCGCGGTGTCACGTCGCCGGGTCCGGGGCCGGGGTGCCGTCCGGGGCGCCGGGCTCCGTCTTCCCGGCCGCCGCCGCGGCGCGGCGCTCCCGTTCCCGTACCGCGTGCTCGTTCGTGCGCGCGTCGTACGTCATCAGCTTCGGCAGGCACGCCGCGAGCAGCACCACCGCCCCCGCGCACAGCAGCCCGCCCGACCAGATCGACGCCCGCACGCTCGTCAGCGCCGCCACCCCGCCGGAGCGGAACTGCCCGGCCACCGGGCCGACCGAGTACGACAGCAACTCGATGCCCGCCAGCCTGCCGCGCAGCTCGTCGGGGATGGTCTGGTTCCACATCGCCGCCCGGAACACCCCGCTGACCATGTCGAACGCGCCCGCCACCGTCAGCAGCAACAGCACCGCCCAGGCGTTCGGCATCACCCCCGCCGCCGCGATCGCCAGCCCCCAGCCGACCGCCGACAGCATCACCGCCCGGCCGTGCCGGTGCACCCGCCGGGTCCACCCGCTGGTCAGGCTCACCAGCAGCGAACCCGCGGGCAGCGCCGCGTACATCAGCCCCAGCGCCCACGGCGCGTCCAGGTCGTCCGCGAGGAACGGGAACAGCGCGAGCGGGAAGGCGAAGAACATCGCCCCCAGGTCGATGGCGTAGGTGCCCAGCAGCTCCTTGCGGCCCCAGGCGTAGCGGGCGCCCTCCGCGATGGCGCGCAGGCTCGGCGCCACCGCCTCGCGCGCGGCGGGCGAGGGCGCGAGCATCAGCGCCAGCCCGACGGAGACGGCGAACGTCCCGGCGTCCAGCGCGTACGCCCAGGGCAGCCCCGCGTACGCGACGATGAACCCGGCGAGCGCGGGCCCCGCGATGCCGCCGAGCTGCCAGCGCAGGGAGTTGAGCGCGGCGGCGGCCGGCAGCTGCTCGTGCGGGACGATGCGCGGGACGATCGAGTCCAGCGCCGGGCGCTGGATGCCGGTCAGGGCGCTGGTGAGCGCGGCGACGAGGTACAGGGGCCAGAGCATCGGCTCCGGCAGCAGGCTGTTGACGAGCAGGACGGCGGAGACGAGCCCGAGGCCCGCCTCGCTGTAGATGATCAGCTTCCGCTTGTCCATGGCGTCGGCGAGGGCGCCGCCGTAGAGGCCGAAGACGATGAGCGGGACCAGCTCCACGGTGCCGATGGCACCGACCGCGAGGGCCGAGCCGGTCAGCTCCTTCACCTGCACGGGGAGGGCGACGAAGGTGAGGAAGCTGCCGAACGCCGTGATGAGGCCGGCCACCCACATGAGGCGGAAGTCGCGCGAGGCGTGCCAGGGGGAGAGGTCGGGGAGGAGGTCGCGGTAGGCGGGGGATCGGTCGGCCACGAGGGGCCATGGTCGGGTGGGCGGGGGGTGGCCCGCAAGGGATTTACGCCGCCGGCGTCACCAGCGGGGCGGCGGCGGGGAGGAGAGCACCTCGGCGAGGCGGGCGAGGCGGTCGCGGAAGCCGGAGCGGGCGGAGCCGGCGGACGTGGCGGACGCGG
>NZ_JACBXC010000044.1 GCF_013870535.1 Streptomyces phytophilus
CACGGCGGCCAGCGCGGTGGTGTCTGCCGGCCGGTCCGCGTCGGACACGGCCGGCAGCGGCACCTGGGTGCCCCGGAGGGCACCCAGGACGCGCCCGGCCAATCGCTCCACCGCTCGGGCGTAGTCCGCCCCCAGTGCGGCATTCGACATCGGGCGCTCACCTTCTGCTGTCGGTCACGGACGTCGTCGTTCGGGTTCCGGTCCGCGGACCGTTACGAGGGGCGCGACTCCTTGGGGGTCTTCGGGGACAGGAGCGCCAGGAGCAGCAGGACGCCGGTGCCCTGCGGGGAGTACACGGGGGCGTCGCTGAACGGGGCCTCCGGCTCGTCGACCAGCGCCGTGAGTGCGGCCCTCTCTGCCACACCGGCCCGGACGGGGGAGAGAGCCGGGGTCGTCTGAACGGACATCTTGCCTCCAAGAGGTCTTCCCCTCGCGGATTGCGACGGGAGGGAGTGACTGCGCCGCGCAGTGACGAGCGCGACGGGTGCGGCCGGTGGTCACCCATCCGGCTCACTGCACCAACGTCGGTGTCCCCTCCCCGCCTGCCACTTAGATCCCACAAGCATGGAGATCACACGATGGGTGCACCCGGGAGCACTGGGGTTTAGCGGGTCGGACGGGCCGCCCGCCCGGCGTCGTCGGGCAGGCCGCGGTCGGCCTCGTCGTCGAAGGCGGCCGCCTTCCCGTCCCGGTGGGCGCCGATGGCGGTGGAGTTCGCCATGGCCCGGCCCGCGGCACCGCCACCGGCACCGCCGCCGGCCGCGCGCACCGGCGCACGACAGGCTCACCCGAGGGCGTACGGACACCGCGCAACAGCCGTCGCGGCGCCGCGGGAGGGGTCCCGGGCACCGCGGGGAACAATGCTGCGGCAACGCAACGGCCCGTAGCGGACCGCTCGCGGCAGAGCCGGGAGCGGGCGGCGGTGAGGTGGACATGTGAGCAGGCTCGTGCCCCGGTTCCGGACGACCGCGGACCTCGTCGAGGCGACCAACGACGTACGCGAGCAGGTCGTGCGCGGACTCGCAGAGTACGTAGGACTGGCGGCGCGCATGCGCGAGTTCGAGGACGCGTTCAGCGCCCAGGTGCTGCATGCCGCGCAGCAGTTGCACGAGGTCATCGGCCGGCGAAAGCACCTCGAAGCGGAGCTGGAGCGCATCCGCTCGCGGATCGACCGGGGCGGGTACGGCAGCGCCGACGAGATCGAGGACGACGTCCGCGCCGTCCTCGATGCCGCGCGCGCCGACGCCGAGGCGGCCGACGCCGACGCCGCCTCGCCCGGCGAGGCGGAGGAACCTGCCGACGCCACCGGCGACGGGCTGGACGAGGCCGCACGGAAGCGCATCCTCCGGGACTTCAAGCGCATCGTCCTGCCGTCCGTCCACGCCGACACCTCGGACACCTCCTTCTCCGACTTCGACATCGCCTACTCCGCGTACAAGGCACGGGACTTCGTCCTCATGGAGGCCCTCGTCGTGCAGTACCGGGGCCCGGTCGGCGCGGCGGAGGACGACGGCCGGACGGTCACCCGGGAGGAGGCCGAGGCCCGGCTGCGCGAGTACCGGGCCGCCGCCCGGCGGCTGGAGGACCGCCTGCGGGCGCTCCGGCGGGAGATCACGCAGGACGAGAGGGACCACCCGGAGCAGACCCGGCAGCGGATGCGGGAGCGGAACGAGCAGATCCGCCGGTCGATCGACGCCGAGGCCGAACGGGTGCTGCTGCTCCGCCGCCGCCTGGAGACCCTGGCCGACGGCGCACGCGACGAGGACGGAGCAAGTCTGTGAGCGACAGGTCACTGCGCCGGCGGACGTCCCGCGGACCGACGGCCCGCAGCGAGGTACGGGACCTGATGCGGCGCTTCCTGGAGGAGGACGAGCGGAGCGAGCCACTGGAGTGGGACTCCTTCACCACGGCGAACGGCCTCCCGCACAACTGGATCTACGACGTCTTCCAGGACTCCGCGGGACGCATGTGGGTCGGTACCTGGGGCGGCGGCCTCGCGGTGTACGAAGACGGCGCGTGGCGCGCCTACAGCCGGCGGCACGGACTGGCCAGCGATGCGGTGACCTGCATCAGGCAGGACGCACACGGCGTCGTCTGGGCCGCCACGGACGCGGGCCTCAACCGCTTCGACGAGGCGGCCGACCGGTTCGTCGGCGCCGGCCTGACCGGCGTGAGCATCCTGAACATCCACTTCGACCGCGACCAGAACCTGTGGGCCGGCTGCTGGCGCGCCACCCGGACCGGCGGCGGCCTGCACCGGTTCGACGGGCGGCGCTGGCACGCGTTCTCCAAGAAGGAGGGCCTGCCGAGCCTGGAGGTCCTGAAGGTCTTCGAGGACTCGCACGGCCGCATCTGGGTGGGCACCTACGAGCACGGCCGCGGTGCCGGCGTCGGCTGCTGGGACGGCTCGTCGTGGCAGCAGTTCACGCACCGCGACGGGCTCCTCGACGACTGCGTGTACTCGATGTTCGAAGACCCCGAGGGCCGGATGTGGTTCGGCACCCTCAAGGGCGTCTCCGTCTACGGCAACGGCAGCTGGCACCGGATGACCACGGCGGACGGCCTGGTGCACGACCGGGTCTACGCGATGTTCATCGACGCGGAGCACCGGATGTGGTTCGGCACCGAGGGCGGCGTCAGCCGCTTCGACGGCACGAACTGGGAGGCGTTCACGCGCGGCAGCGGACTGGTGGAGAACCTGGTGCGGACCATCGTCCAGGACCGCGACGGCGGCCTCTGGTTCGGCACGTACCCGTACGCCAGGGGAAAGGGCGGCATCAGCCGCGCCCGCACGCCCCGCCACCGCAGGAGCATCGCCGAGACGACGAGTGCCTACCTCCCGCCCGGTCCCAGAAGGAAACTGCCCCCGGGCTGAACCGACCACCCGCCTCCGGTTACGGAAGAGGCCACGGCGTCCTCAGCGGTCCTCGGGGCACGCGGGCCGGGGGTGTCGGGAGGCGGTGGCGCCTTGGGATGGGGTCCGGGGGTCGGCGACGCGGTCGCAGATGGTACGGGCGGCGGTGTCCGGGGTGACATCGAATACCCCGCCCGCCGCGCCGGCCGCGGCCGGGCCCCGGCCCGGCTCGCGGCAGCGGCCCGGCGCTGACCTCGCGCCGAGCCGCTGCCGGTGCAGTTCCGCACTGGTTCACCGTGCGGGAGCCGGCCCGTGGTCCGCCCCCGGATCGGCCGCCACTACCGCGGCCCGGGACACCTCAGCGCGCACACGTGAGGATCCGCCAGACGGGAGTCCAGTTCACCGGGGTATCCCTGCCCGACCAGTATTCGGCATGCTTGGTGCCGTCCTGCTCCAGGAAGAACGCGGTACGCGGTTGCCAGTTGTGGGCGTCCCACAAACCCGTGAAGTTGTCGAGACCGAACCGAGCGCACCCGTGGAAGAGGTACACCCGGTAGCGGTCGTTATTGAAGGTCTGGATGGTGCAGAGATTATCGTAGGCGCCGCACACCCCGTACGGATTGTGGACCGCGTCCCTGGCTTTGCGGCCAGCCCCACTCTTGTCGCCGTTCCAGAAGAAGTCCCGGTGATTCACGTACGCATCCCGGTCACCGCTGATCTTGTACGCGTGCGGCTGACCCGCCGTCACCCTCATGTCCCGATCGGGCGGCGGCTGCGCCATCGCCGTGGAGCCTGCGACCAAGCTCAGAAGGAGCGTGATGGCCGCCGCCAGGGACGCGACGAACATCCGTTGATTCCTGATCAAGAGAAGCCTCACTCTCTCGTGGCGTGCGGGTCCGCCCCGCATCGCTTCTCCAGCCGAAGCGGGAGTTCCGCTTGCCGCTGCAGACGAGGAGATGCTGCCGATTCGTGCTATACAAGGCGCTATACACAGTTGTGTAGTTGATGTGGAGTGCTGACGTTCCGGCTGTTCCGGCCGGGTACCCGCCGGAATCAGTGCCTTCATGTCGGACCCGATCGCCGGCGTGAGTGGGAGGCCGCGACGGCGCATCGGGCAACGGGGGAACGGGGGATCATGGATTTTCGGATCTTGGGCGCCCTGGAGACGAGGGACGGCTCGGGGTCGCTGCTGAAGCCGTCCCGGCGCAAGCAGCGGCTGCTGCTGGCCGTGCTGCTCCTGCGGGCCAACACGCCGGTGTCGACCGAGGCGCTGCTCGACCTGCTCTGGTCGGAAGCGGCGCCGTCGTCGGCGCGGGCCAATCTGCAGTCGTACGTCAGCGATCTGCGGCGCCTGCTCCAGGCCGGCGAACCGGCCGAGGCGCCCCGCCTGTACCGGGCGAACAACGGGTACGCGCTTCGCGCCGGGCCCGCCGAGTTGGACGCCGCCGTCTTCGAGGAGCTGGCCGCCGAGGGCCGGCGGGCGCTCGGCGAGCAGCGGTACTCGTGCGCCGTCGAACAGCTCACCGGTGCGCTCGCTCAGTGGCGGGGTGCCGTGCTGGAGGACGTGCCGCTGCCTGCCGCACTGCGGCCGGAGGCCGAGCGGCTGGAGGAGCTGCGCTCGGTGGTGCTGGAGGACTGCGTCCAGGCGCGGCTGGAGATCGCCGAGCCCGCGCCGCTGGCCGCCGAGTTGGCCACGCTGACCGCCCGCCATCCCCTGCGCGAGCGGTTATGGGCGCAGCTCATGCTCGCCCTCTACCGCGCCGGGCGGCAGGCCGACGCCCTTGCCGCGTACCGGCGCGTCTACCGGCTGCTCGACCAGGAGCTGGGTGTCCGGCCCGGCCGGATGCTGCAGCAGCTGCACCGGCAGATCCTCTCCGCCGACCCGGTGCTGACTCCGCCGCCCGCGGCGACGCGGATCGCCCGGCAGGTGCCGCGGCAACTGCCGCCGCCACCGCAGATGTTCACCGGCCGCCTCCGCGAGGTGGCCGCGCTGGAACCGGTCGAGCACGCGTCCGCGGTGGTGATCGGCGCCATCGACGGGATGGCCGGGATCGGCAAGACCGCGCTCGCCGTCCACGTCGCACACCGGATCGCCGACCGCTACCCCGACGGGCAGCTCTTCATCGACCTCCACGGCTACACCCCCGGCGTCGCCCCGGTCACTCCGGACGAGGCGCTCGACAGGGTGCTGCGCGCGCTGGGCACTCCCCCGCCGCAGATCCCGGACGGCACCGAGGAGCGGGCCGCGCTGTTCCGGACCCGGCTCGCCGACCGGCGGATGCTGATCGTCCTGGACAACGCCGCCGCCGAGACTCAGGTAGCGCCGCTGCTGCCCGGAGCGCCGGGCTGCCTGGTGCTGGTCACCAGCCGGCGCCGGCTCGCCGGACTCGACAGCACGGGCGCGGTCTCGCTGGACACCCTGCCCCTCCCGGACGGGGTGGGGCTGTTCGTACGGACCGTCGGCGAGCGGCGCGTACGCGACGAGCCGCCCGGACTCCTCGCGGAGCTCGTCGAGTTGTGCGGGCGGCTGCCGATGGCGATCCGGATCTCGGCGGCCCGGCTCAGGTCGCACCCCGCCTGGGACGTGGCGCTGCTGGTGGACCGGCTGCGGGACCGGCATCAGCGGCTGCACGAGCTGGAAGCGGGGCACCGCAGCGTCGCCGCCGCCCTCGACATGTCGTACCGGCACCTGAGCCCCGAGCAGCAGCGCACGTACGGGCTGCTCGGCCTGCACCCGGGCCCCGACATCGACGCGTACGCCACCGCCGCCCTGCTCGACTCGACCGTGCCGCACGCCGGGCGGACGGTCGAGCAACTCCTCGACGTGCACCTGCTGCACGAGCCCGCACCCGGCCGGTACCGGTTCCACGACCTGGTCCGCGCCCACGCGGCGCGTACCGCCGCGGGTGCGCTGCCGGAGCGCCCCGCGCGTGCGGCGCTGACCCGGCTGTTCGACTACTACCGGCACACCGCCGCCCGCGCGACGGACGCCGCGTACCCGTACCAGAGCGAACGCCGCCCCGACGTACCGGTGGTGAGCACTCCCCGGCCCGACCTGCCCGACCCGGCGACGGCCCTCGGCTGGCTGGACGGCGAGCTGCCCAACCTGCTGGCCGCCGCGAAGCACGCCACCGAGCGCGGCAGGCCCGAGTACGTCTCGCACCTGTCGTCCCTCCTGCACCGGCATTTGCGCACCCGCGGCCGCTACCGCGACGCTCTGGCTCTGCACGACCAGGCGGTGTCCGCGGCCCGGGTCACCGGTCAGCACGTGACCGAGCTGGAGGCGCTCACCGGACTCGGCCACATCCACCGGCGGCAGGGCCGGTACGCGCAGGCGGGCGAGCACTACCGGCGGGCGCTGCGCATCGCCCGCGCCACCGGCCACCACCACGGCGAACTGGACGCCCTGACCGGCCTCGGCCAGATCTACCTGCTCCAGGGCCGGCGCGCGCAGGCCGGCGACCACTACCGGCGGGCGCTGCGCATCGCCCGCGCCACCGGCCACCACCACGGCGAACTGGACGCCCTGACCGGCCTCGGCCACATCCACCGGCTGCAAGGCAGGCGTACGCAGGCGACCGGCCTGTTCGAGCAGGCGCTGCGGGTCGCGAGCGCCGCCGGCCACCGCCCCGGCGAGCCGGACGCGCTGGCCGGGCTGATCCACCGGCTGCGGGGCCGGTACGCGCAGGCCGTCGTCCACTACCGGCGGCTCCTCGGGCTGGCCCGGGAGACCGGCAACCGCAACTGGCAGTTCGAGGCCCACCAGGGCCTGGGCCGGCTGCGCTACGCCACCGGCGACCCGGCCGCGGCCATCGAACACCACGACCAGGCGCTGGCGCTGGCCGGCGAACTGGGCCAGCCCGTGGACCAGGCGCGGGCCCACGACGGCCTCGCCCACGCCCACCGGGCCCTCGGCCGGCGCGAGCAGGCCCGCGGCCACTGGCAGCACGCCCTGACCATCCTCACCGGCGTCGGCATAGACGAGACGGACGACGAGGAGACCACCACGGCCGCCATCCGCACCCACCTCGCCGACCACGCCGGGTGCGCGGAGGCGCGGGCCGACCTGGGGTTGCGGCTCTGACGAACCGCCCATGGGCGGGGGCGCGGGTCGCCGCGTTCGCCTGCGGGCCCGGCCAGGGCGCGATAATTCCGGTTGCCGCACAAGTAATCCGCCCAGGAGAGCCGCTCATGATCACCACCGGAGGCGATCCCTCACTGCTGCGCCGGGTGAACCAGGCCGCGGTCCTGGCCGCCAGGCCGTTCACGCCGGCGGCATGGAGCCGGGCGGGTCGCCCCCTCGGGGGACCCGCCCGGCCCGGGTGCGGTCAGCGGACGTCGTAGGCGCGCTTGATCGTCTGGGTCACCGCGTTGCCGTTGCTGTCGGTGAACACGGCCTTCAGCATGACCTCCTTCGCCGAGGCGCCGGTGTGGTCGAGGACGGCCGTCCAGCGGCCGTCCCGCTTCTCGGTGGGGGCTTCGGTCCAGGTGGCGCCCTCGTCGTAGGAGTAGGACAGGGCGGCCTCCTCGATCGCGCCCGGGGTGTAGTCGGCGTGGCCCTCGACCGACAGGCCGACCCTGATGCCGCCCTTCGCGGGCACGGTGTTCATGCCGTCCACCGGCAGGTCGTACGCCGGGAAGAGGATCGGCAGGCCGCGCGAGTACACGTCGGGTTCGCGGTGGGAGCGGAAGCTCCAGGTGGTGGTGACGGCGGTGGAGCGCAGCCAGGCGCGGTCGGAGGACGGGATCTTCTCCAGGCTCTGGGTGAGTTCGTACGCGGAGTCCTCGTCCGGCACCCTGAACACGCCGGACGGCCAGGCGCTGGTGGCGATCTGCTCGCCGTCGCGCTTCAGCACCAGCTTGCCGAGGTCGCCGAACGAGCCGCCCGAGGACCAGTGGTCGCCGGAGCCGTCGAGCCAGAGTGCGGTATCGAAGCCCATCAGGTCGCCCTGCCGCTCGGCGGCCAGCATCGGCTCGCCGTCCGCGTCGCGGGCCGCGGCCGGCCGCAGCGGGCCGCCGTACCACTCCTCGGCCCTGCGCTGTCCGGCCCGGTACGTACGCTCCTGGTCGCCCATGAACGCGGCGAAGGGGAAGCTGGTCATCGCGCCGTGGTACCAGGCGTCGTCGCCGGGCGTGTAGTAGGCGGTGCGGGTGCCGGGCACGGTGACCTGGCCGAACGGGCTCACAGATACGTAGTTGCCGTCGCTGCCGGAGGGGCGCAGGAACATCGCGTCGATGTAGTCGCCCTCCTTGCCCATCGCCTTCCAGGTCTCGGCGACCTGCGCCAGGTCGGAGTTCCGGGGCCGGTAGACCCGGTCGGAGTGCAGCGGGCCGCCGGTCGGGAAGGTGAGGTTGTAGACGTACGACTCGTCGCCCTGCGTGCCCGCCGCGCGCCACGTGGGCCGGAACTCGAAGGTGCCGTCCTGCGCCTTGCCGTCGACGTCCGCGTAGAACTCCTCGACCGTGCCGTCGGCCAGCAGCGACCCGGTGATCTGCCAGGTGTCGTCCCAGGTGCGGGCGTAGCCGAACGAGGTGTTGCTCACCGTCGAGGGCCGGGGGGTGCGCAGGCTCAGCCGGTGGGCCTCGCGGGCATCGAGGACGACGGTGGTGTCCCGGGTGATCCGAAGCTGCGGCTGCGCGAGGAAACTCATCGACCCGGTTTCGCCGTTCGCGCCGCGCGTGTCCACGAAGCTGCTCAGGGAGTAGTCGCCGGGGCGTACGCGGTACGTCTGGTCCGGCGCGCCCGAGTTGATCCGGCGCTCGCCCTTGTCGACGTCGAGGCTGACCAGGTCCACGGAGGAGGCGCCCGCCGCGGGCTCGCCGTTGCGGTCGACGGCCTTGACCCGCAGGGTGACGGTCTCCGGCTCGACGTAGAGCGTGACGGGCACGGAGACCCGCACGTCCCCGCCGGTCGCCGTGATCCGGCCGGTGACCCCGCCGTACTGGGCGTCCTTGAGCCGGGCGGTGGGGTCGATCCGCAGCGGCACCTCGACGGTCGCCCCCGCGGGGATGCGCACCTTGCCCTCCCGCAGCCTGGCGATGCCGGAGCGGATGTCGCTGCCGTCGTTGCCGTGCATACCGCCGAGCTTCAGGTCCAGGGTCAGCTCGCGGTCGCCCGTGTTGGTGAAGGGCACCTGAACCGTGGTGCGGTCCGAGTCGTCCTGCGGCCAGTGGTAGCTGCCGGCCTGGACGGCGGGCGCGGACAGCACCTGCTGGTCCACCGCGCCGGCCACGTCGAGGACCCCGCCGCCGGTCTGGTCGGCGCCGGCGACCTTGCCGCCGGTCCTGGCCGAGGCGACCAGGGCGGCCTTGATCTGCTGCGCGGTCCAGTCCGGGTGGGCCTGGCGGACGACGGCCGCCGCGCCCGCGACGTGCGGGGTGGCCATGGAGGTGCCGGACATCGTCCGGTACGCGTAGATGCCGCGACCGCCCGCGCCGGCCGCCGAGATGTCGACGCCGGGGGCGGCGATCTCGGGCTTGAGGGTGTGGGTGACGGCCACGGGACCGCGGCTGGAGAACCACGCCGTGGTGTCGTCGCGGTCGACGGCGCCGACGGTCAGCACGCCGGGTACGCAGCCGGGTGAGGAGACCGTTTCGTTGCGGGAGCCGGCGTTGCCCGCGGCGACGACGAACAGCGTCCCGGTGTTCCGCGAGAGCCGCTTCGCGGCCTCGGCCAGCGGGTCGGCGCAGTCGCCGATCGCGGAGCTGCCCAGGCTCATGGACACGACGTCGGCCTGCTCGCCGACGGCCCACTCCATGCCCGCGATGATCCAGGAATCCAGGCCGTAGCCCTGGTCGTTGAGCACCTTGCCGATGGCCAGGGACGTACCGGGGGCCACGCCCTTCTTGCTGCCGTCACCGGCCGCTCCGGAGCCGCCGGCCGTGGAGGCGGTGTGGGTTCCGTGGCCCACCCGGTCGTCGGTGGAGGCGGCGTCGGTGAAGTTCTCGGACGCGACGATCCGGTCCGCCAGGTCGGGGTGCCCGGCGTCCACGCCCGTGTCCAGCACCGCCACCTTGGTGCCCGTGCCGTCGTAGCCGGCCTCCCACGCCCGGGGCGCGTTCGCCTGCGCGGTGGACCGGTCCAGGGTGGCTTCGACCTTGCCGTCGAGCCACAGCTTGGCCACCGCGGCACCGGAACGGGAGCGGGGGTCGGCGACGTCCTGCCAGAAGGCGGCGGCGCTGTCCTTGCCCGCCTTGAGGGCCACGCCGTTCACGGACGGAAGGCTCAGGCTCCGCTCGGTCCCGCGGGGTGCCGCGGGGGTGCTGCGGGCGACGTCCACACTGTCCCGGTAGGTGGCGATGAGGGGCAGGGTGTCGGTGCTCTCGTCGTCGTATCCGTCGCGGATGAGCCCGGTGACGTTGAACAGCTGCTCGTCGACCCGGCCCTCGGCGATGGCCTGCGAGGCGCTCTCCGGGTAGACGTAGAGGTCCTTGCCCATCTGGTACGTCTGGGCCATCGGCCGCGTACCGTCCGCGCGGGGCAGCACGCCCGCCGAACTGCGGCCCGAGGGGTCCGTGGTCACCAGCACCTTGTCGCCGGTGACCAGGGTGACCGTCGTCCGGCTGCCGTGCTCTGCCGCGGTTCCGCTGCCGACGACGGGTCTCTTCCCCGAGGTCCCGCCGGGCCGCGTGTCCGCCGCTCCAGACGGCGTGACCGCGGTGACGGCCAGGACGGCGGCGGTGGCCGCGCCCAGGGCTGTACGGGTGGTGAGGCGCATGAATCTCCCAACTCGACGCGCTGAACATGCCATGTCGGGGCCGCAGCCTGGCAGAGAAGCGGAACGCGTGGGGGTGCCGCGCCTGGCGGGTTTCCTGCGTGACGGGTCCCCGTCACCGCGGCCGGTTCAGGTGCCGCGTGGGCGGGCCGGGGCTCGGGCCGTTCCGGGCGGCGGAGTCACAGCCAGCCGGCGCGGGCGGCGTGCCACCCGAGTTGCAGGCGTGAATCCACGGCGGCCAGATCCATCAGCCGGCGCGTGCGCCGCTCCACCGTGCGGATGGACAGGCCGAGTTGGGAGGCCACCCGCCGGTCGGAGAACCCGGCCAGCAGCAGGGCGAGGACTTCGAGTTCCCCTCCGGTCGGCTGCTGGTCCACCGCCGGCTCCGCGTGCACGCCCGAGGGGGTGGGGTACAGCGGCCGGGCCCGGTCCCATTCCCTCTCGAAGAGGTGGACGAGCGCCGTCAGCAGGCCGCTGCGGTGAATCACGATGGCGCTCGGTTCCGCGGCGGAATCCGCCAGGTCCAGCGGCACCATGGCGCGTTCCCGGTCCGACACGACCATCTTCAGCGGCAGCGAGTCGACCAGGCGCAACTCCAGGCCGGCGGTGAGGGCACCGCGCACATCCCCCACCACGCCGGGGCCGTCGAGATAGTCCCTGGCCGCTACGACCCGGAAGTCGACTCCGCGGTCCAGCGCGGAGTTCTCCGCCAGATCGGCGTCCTCGCGCGGCACCGCGACGGGCGCGCCGACGAGGAAGACGAGCAGCTCCCGCTGGGCGCCGAACTGCAGTTGGTGGAACCGGTGCGCCACCTGCTCCACACCGACGACCACCTCCACGACGGCGCCCGCGGAGTTCACGGCCGTATTGCGGTACTGCTCGATGAGCATGGAGAACGCGCTCTCGGCCCGGTCCAGCGCGTTGCGTTGCTCGACCAGGTACGGCGCCAGCGCCACGGAGGGCGGCGCGAGCCGGTAGCGTACGGACAGGGCCGCGTCCGACCGCCGCCCGGCCTGCCCCACCGGGCCGGACTCCGCGCCGCCGGGCAGGTCGGCGACCGAAACCAGACCTCGCTTCGCCATGTCCGCCAGCACACGCGCGGTCTCGGCCGCCGCGATTCCGGTCTGCCGGGCGAGGTCGTACGCGCAGGCGACCGGCTGAGCCATCAGCGCCGTGTAGACGGCCTCCTCGGCCGGCCCCAGTCCCAGCGCCTGCAGCATCCGCTCCTCCTCGCGGGGCAGGTTCGTACGCCCGAACTGTATCCCGGCGCCGACTCCCCCGTTGCGAGGCGGTGAGCACGGCGGCGAGGGCAACGGTGCCCTCACCGGCGCACCGCACCGTCAACCGGAGTCGGGGGATCGGGCGCCCCCCGTGGACGGTACGGCCGCACTCCCCGTCGGGTCGACGCTCCGCGTCGGTGTGGGGCTCCGGCCGGGGTTCTCCGACGGAGGCGCGGAGGGTGTGGACGACGCCGGTGGGCCGCTGGGTGGCGTGGCGGGCTCGGAACGGTCCCCGGAACCCGCGCCGGGCAGCCCGGCCGCGAGGGTGACGGCGAGGGCGACCACCGCGAGCGCGCCGCCGGCCGAGACCACCGCACGACGGCGGCGGATACGGATCCCGCCGGCGACGGCCGCGTCGGTGACACTGGGCATCGGCGGGGCCGCCGGGTCGTCCACCACGGCCGCGAAGGCGTCGCGCAGGTCGGCGGCGTCGCGCTCGCTCATCTCCCGCCTCACCTTCCGTTCACCTCGTGGGCGGGCGTGCCGAGGAGCTCGCGCAGCCGGCGCAGTCCCCGCGCGCTCTGGCTCTTGACCGTTCCCGGGCTCACCCGGAGCGCCTCGGCGGTCTGCTCCACACTCCAGTCCTCCCAGAACCGCAACACCAGCACCGCCCGGTACCGGGGCGGCAGTTCCATCAGCGCGGACCGCATCACCAGCCGCAGTTCCAGGGTGGCCGGGGCCACCGGATGCCCCTCGGGCACCGCCTCCACCAACTCCTCCCGCCAGGTCCGGCGGCGGTACTGGTCGATGAAGACGCGGGTGAGGATGGTGCGGGCGTAGGCGTCCACGTTGCCGTCCCGGCGGATCCGCCCCCAGGCCGCGTAGAGCTTCATCAGCGTGGTCTGGGTCAGGTCCTGGGCCTGGTGCCAGTCACCGCAGAGCAGGTACGCGCTCCGTCTGAGGCCCGCCTGCCGGGCCTCCGCGAACTCCCGGAACTCCCGCTCCCGTACCGCTTCCCTCACCCACCCCGCCCTTCGGCTCGTACGGCATTCCTCACAGTCCTCTACGTGAGCGGGCGCCGGGAGGTTGCACGTCGCCCGGCGGAAATTCCCGGGGCGGGCCGTGCAACCTGACGCGGCCCCGGTCCCGTACTCCTCTCATGCAAGGGCTTCGGCACGGCCGGGGCCGGTCCGCCCTCTCGCATCAGGAGTCACCTTGACGACCCGCAACCGCAGGCGCCCGCGCCCCCTGATACTCGCGGCGACCGCCGCGGGTGTCCTGACCGTCGGCGGCCTGGGTGCGCTCGCCCACGCCACCACCGGCACGGACAAGCCGGCCGGCACCCCCGCCTCGCAGGAGTCCGCCACCCCGACGCAGAAGCCCGGCGAGCCGTCGCCCGTGCCCTCGGAGTCCGCCACCCCCACGCAGAAGCCCGGCGAACCGTCCCCCGTGCCTACGGAGTCCGCCACCCCCACGCAGAAGCCCGGCGAACCGTCCCCCGTGCCTACGGAATCCGCCACCCCCACGCAGAAGCCCGGCGAACCGTCGACCATTCCCTCGGAGCCCGGCACTCCCACGCCGCTCGCGCCGGGCGAGCCGACCCCCGAGTGGCAGAGCTGACCGGGACGTGACCGCCGGGTCCCCGGCGACCGGCGCGGACCGGTCGCCGGGGGCGGGGCGGGAGGGAGGTCAGCGGTCCTGGACGAGCGCGTTCAGTTCGCGCAGGAGACCGTCCTCGGTGGCGACGAGGTCATCGAACGTGCCCTCCTCGCGGAGGCGTCCCCGGTCGAGGACGAGGACGCGGTCGGCCATCCGGGCGCTGTCCAGGCGGTGCGTGACGACGACGGTGATCCGGCCGGGTGCCATCGCGCGCAGCTCCCGGAAGACGAGGTGCTCGCCGCGGGCATCCATCTCGCTGGTGGGCTCGTCCAGGACGAGCACGGCCGGCTCCCGGTACAGCGCCCGCGCGCATGCCAGGCGCTGCCACTGCCCCCCGGACAGCTCGTGCCCGCCCCACACCGAGCGGGCCAGCAGGGTGTCGAGCCGGTCCGGGAGCTGTCGCAGGGCCCGGGTCATGCCGACCCGTTCGGCGGCGTCCCAGACGCCGTCGTCGGTGTGTTCGCGGGGCTGGCCGAGGGTGATGTTCTCCCTCGCGCGCAGTGGCCAGTGTCCGTTCTTCTGGGGAACCAGGCCGACGTGCCGCCAGACGGATTCCGGGTCGGCGGTGGCGAGGTCGGTCCCGTCCCAGCAGACGGTCCCGCCGGTCGGCAGGGTCAGCCCGGTGAGCAGGCGGATGAGGGTCGACTTGCCGGCGCCGTTCTCGCCGAGCAGGGCGACGACTTCGCCGCGGTCGAGGGTGAGGTCGATCGGGTGCAGGGCGGGTGCGTCCTTGCCGGGGTAGGTGAACGCGGCTTGGCGCAGGCGGATGCGCTGCGGCGCCCTGACCTGGGCGGTCCCGCGGGCGGCGGCCATGGAGCGGACCTCTTCGGTGAACTCGTGGTAGTCGTGCAGGTAGAGGCCGTGGTGGAACATCACCGCCCCGTACCTGATGATCGAGTTGAGGGCGCGTCCGGCCGTCTGCGAGGCGACGATGGCGGTGCCGGCGATCGCGGTGGACATCGCTCCCGAGAGGGCGAGCGCGGCCAGTGCCGCCCACATGCCGAGCGTGAACACGCCCGCCAGGGACGCCGCGAGGAGCGTCACGAGCAGGTACGGGCGCGCTCCCTGGAGTTCGCGGCCCTCGACCCTGTCGCACATCACCCGGTACCAGGAGTGCAGGTACGGGCGCATCCCGTTGGCGCGCAGTTCGTCGGCGAGATCGGGGGTGGTCAGCCACCAGCGCATCATCCCGCGCACGTTCCGGGCGGAGATGGTGCGGTCGTGCACCCGGTAGTCGATGCGCGCGGCGATCACGCCGCCCATGCCCCTGGGGATGACGGACAGCAGCAGCACGCCCAGGAGCAGCGGATGGAGGGAGGTCAGGACGGTTGCGGCGGACACCAGCTGGATCAGTCCGTTGGTCAGCGTCTTGGCGTCGTCCGCGAGGTCGACCGCGCGCAGGGCGCCGGTCTCCGCGGCCCGGCTCCGGTCGGTGAACCCCTCGGTGTCGTAGGCGGAGAGCTCGGCCTTCATGTGGAGGTCGACCAGGGTGAGGTCGACGGCGGAGGCGATCTGCGGGTTCAGGCGGCGTGTGGCCCAGTCCGCGAGGATCCACATTCCGGCGCCGAGCCCCATCGCGACGACCGCGACCGCCAGCGCCGGCCATGCCTTCCCGAGCCCGGTCCGGGCGTCGGAGGTGGCCAGGTGGGGCATCGCCTCGGCGACCGCGGTGAGCATGACGGCGGTGCCCAGGCCGGACAGCACCTGGCACACGAGGATCGTGAGCGTCATGCGGCGGTCGACGGACCACGCCAGCCGGGCCGACTGGATCAGCGCAGCCGGGATCCGGCGGGCCATGTCCGCCAGGCTCGCGTCGTCCAGGGCCCGGCGGTGCTTGCGGCCGTGGTAGTCCAGCTCGTGGGGAGCGGAGGGCTGGGGACCGGCCGGGCGCGCCGGGGGCACGGCCGTGTCGCGCGGGGACGCGGTACGTGCG
>NZ_JACBXC010000440.1 GCF_013870535.1 Streptomyces phytophilus
GTCCGGGTCGTGCTGGCGGAACATCAGGTCGCGTAGCGGCTGGTCGAGGTGGGGGTCGAGCGCGGCGCATGCCTCGTCCAGCGCGGCGGCGAAGACGGGGTACGTCTGGTAGAGCTGGCGGCCCATGCCGGCGCGTTGGGCGCCCTGGCCGGAGAACAACACCGCCAACTTGCCCTTCGTGCGCCCGCCGCGGACGATGCCCGGATCTTTCGTGGTGCCGTCGGCCAGGAGCCCGAGGCGTTGCCGCAGCGATTCCGTGTCGTCGCCGATCACGACGGCGCGACGGTCGAACGAGGCGCGCGTGGTGGCGAGGGAGTGGGCGATGTCGTGCGGGTCGAGTCCTGGGCGGGAGCCGAGGTGGGCGTCGAGGCGGGCGGCCAAGTCCCGTAGCGCCTCGTCGGACTTGGCGGACAGGACCCACGTGATCGGTCCCCGGTGGGGCGCGGTCGGGGTGTCCGCCTCCCGGTCCGCCGCCTCGGGTGCTTCTTCGAGAATGAGGTGTGCGTTGGTGCCGCTGACGCCGAAGGAGGACACGCCTGCCCGGCGCGGTCGGTCGCCGCGCGGCCAGGGGCGGGACTCGGTGAGCAGCTCGACCGCGCCTTCGGTCCAGTCGACCTTCGTCGTCGGCTTGTCCGCGTGCAGCGTCTTCGGCAGCTCCTCGTGCGCCAGCGCCTGAATCAGTTTGATGATGCCGGCGACTCCGGCGGCGGCCTGGGCGTGGCCGATGTTGGACTTCAGGGACCCCAGCCACAGCGGTTGTTCGTTGTCGGGTCGCTGCTGCCCGTACGTGGCCAGGAGTGCCTGGGCTTCGATGGGGTCGCCGAGGGTGGTGCCGGTGCCGTGGGCTTCGACGGCGTCGACGTCGGCGGGGGCGAGTCCGGCGTTGGCGAGTGCGGCACGGATGACCCGCTGCTGGGAGGGGCCGTTGGGTGCGGTGAGGCCGTTGGACGCGCCGTCCTGGTTGACCGCGGAGCCGCGCACCAGCGCCAGCACCCGGTGGCCGCGCCGCTGCGCCTCCGAGAGCCGTTCCAGCAGCAGGACTCCGACGCCCTCGGACCAGGCCGTGCCGTCCGCGCCCTCGCCGAACGCCTTGATCCGGCCGTCGGGCGCCAGCCCCCGCTGCCGGGAGAAGTCGATGTACGCGCCGGGCGTCGCCATCACCGTCACACCCCCGGCCAGTGCCATCGAGCACTCGCCCGCGCGCAGTGCCTGTGCCGCCAGGTGGACGGTGACGAGCGAGGACGAGCAGGCGGTGTCGACCGTCACGGCGGGGCCGCTGAGGTCGTAGAGGTAGGAGACCCGGCCGGCGAGCACGCTGCCGGAGGTGCCGAGGCCGAGGAAGCTGTCGATGCCGTCGGGCCAGTCCATCCCGGTGGCGTAGTCGTGGTACATCTGCCCCGCGAACACGCCCGTGTCGGTGCCCCGCGCCGAGCGGGGGTCGATGCCCGCCTGTTCGTAGGCCTCCCAGACGAGTTCGAGGAGGAGGCGCTGCTGCGGGTCCGTGCCGAGGGCCTCGCGGTCGGAGAAGCCGAAGAACGCCGCGTCGAACGCGCCCGCATCGTGGAGAAAACCGCCTTCGCGGACGTACGACGTGCCGGAGTGGCCGCTGTCCCGGTCGAACAGCGCCTCCAGGTTCCAGCCGCGGTTCTCGGGGAAGGGGCCGACGGCGTCGACGCCGTCGGCGACGAGCCGCCACAGGTCGGCGGGCGAGGTCACGCCGCCCGGCAGCCGGCAGGACATGCCCACGATCGCGATGGGCTCGGTGGCCGCCGCCTTGATGCGCGCGTTCTCCTGCCGCAGTCTCTCGTTCTCGGTGACCGAGGCCCGTAGCGCTTCGATCAGCTTCTCGTCGGAAACAGTCATCGCCTTCTCTCCCGTGGTCAGTGGCTCGTCCCGCCGAGGGCGCGTGCCACGAGGTCCTCGACGGCCATCTCGGCGATGCGTTCGCCGGAGCCGTCTCCGGCGGGGTGCGGGTCCGGGTGGGGCTTCTCCTCCGGCCGGACGGCCTCGGGGAACAGCTCCCCCTCGATGCGCTCGGCCAGCGCGGCCGGGGTCGGGTGGTCGAAGACGAGGGTGGCCGGGAGGCGGATGCCGGTCCGCGCGGTCAGGTGGTTGCGCAGCTCCACCGCGGTGAGCGAGTCGAAACCGAGGTCCTTGAACGCTTGTTCCGCCTCCACGGTCCCGGCGTCGGCGAGCCCCAGCACCGCCGCCGCCTGTTCGCTGACCAGCTCGATGAGTACCTGCGCGCGCTCGCCGGCGGAGAGGGGGCCGAGCCGGCGCGCGAGCGAGCCGCCGTCGTGGCCGCTGCGGCGGACGGCGCGCCGGGAGGGACCGACGAGCCGACTCAGGAGGGGCGGTACGGCACCGGCCGCCTGCTTGCTGCGGAGCGCGGGGAGGTCGAACCTGATCGGGACGAGGGCGGGCCGCCCCGACCGGAGCGCGGCGTCGAGCAGGGCCATGCCCTCGTCGGGGGAGATCGGGCGCATGCCGCTGCCGGCCATCCTGGCGAGGTCGGTGTCCGAGAGGGAGTCCTGCATCCCGCCCGCTTCACCCCACAGTCCCCAGGCGAGGGAGGTGGCGGGGAGTCCTTGGGCGTGGCGGTGGTGGGCGAGGGCGTCGAGGTAGGTGTTGGCGGCTGCGTAGTTGGCCTGGCCGGGGTTGCCGAGGGTGCCTGCGGCGGAGGAGTAGAGGAGGAAGAAGGCGAGGTTGTGGTGGCGGGTGTGGTGGTGGAGGTGCCAGGCGGCGTCTGCTTTGGGGCGTAGGACGGTGTGGAGGCGTTCGGGGGTGAGGGAGTCGATGACGGCGTCGTCGAGGGTTCCTGCGGTGTGGATGATCCCGGTGAGGGGGTGGTTGTCGGGGATGGAGGCCAGGAGTGCGGCGACGGCGGTGGAGTCGGTCACGTCGCAGGCTTCGATGCGTACCTGTGCGCCGAGGTCGGTGAGTTCGGTGGCGAGGTCGTCGGCGCCTTCGGCGTCGGGTCCGCGGCGGCTGACCAGCAGCAGGTGGCGGGCGTCGTGGTGGGAGACGAGGTGGCGGGCCGTGAGGCGGGCAAGTGTGCCCGTACCGCCGGTGATCAGAACGGTGCCCTCGGGGTCGAAGGCCGGTGGCGTGGCCCGGGCCTCGGGCGGCGCGGGTGCGGGATTGGAAGCGTGCGTGAGGCGGGGGACGGTGGGGGTGTTGTCGCGGATGGCGATCTGAGGTTCGCCGGTGGCGAGCGCGGACGTCAGGAGGGTGTGCAGGCCGCGATCGGTGGTGGGGCGCCGGTCGACGTCGACGAGGGTGATGCGGTCCGGGTGCTCGTTCTGCGCGGTGTGCACCAGGCCCCAGACGGCGGCCTGGACCGGGTCGGCGGGGTGGCCGCCGGCGGGGGTCGCGCCGTGGGCGAGCACGACCAGGTGGCACTGCTCGAACTCGGGCTCGCTCAACCAGACCTGGAGGAACGTCAGCGTCCGTTCGGCCAGCGCGTGGACCCGCTCGGGACCGGGCTCACCGGAGGACTCCGGGAGATCGGCCACGACGACATCCGGCACGGCGGTCCCGGAACGCAGCTCTTCCGCGAGCGCGCGGAGGTCCGCGGTGTCGGCGCCGACGGTGACGGAGTTGCGCGCACGGGGGGCATTGCCGGTACTCGGCATCGGCTGCACCGGGACCCAGTCGACGACGAAAAGGGACTCCTGCCCGCGGGTGGCCGCCGCGCCGAAGGAATCCGGCGTGAAGGGCCGGGTCACGAGGGCGTCGATGCTCGCCACGGGCGCGCCCTCGGGGTCGGTGAGCTCCAGGGCCACCTTGTCGGGGCCGGTGGACACGGCCCGGACCCGCAGGGCCCGGGCGGCGGAGGCATGGACGGTCACGCCATGCCACGCGAAGGGGAGTCGGGTCACCTCGTCGTCGTCTTCGCCGAGGAGTCCGCGGGTGGTCTGGAGGGCGGCGTCGAGGAGTGCGGGGTGCAGGGCGTAGCCGTCGGGTTCTACGTCGTCGGGGAGGGCGACTACCGCGTAGATCGTGTCGTCGTGGGTCCAAAGATGCTGCACGCCTTGGAAGGCGGGGCCGTAGTCGAGGCCGGTGGCGGGTTGGCGGTTGTAGAAGTCGGTGAGGTCGACGGCTTGGGCGCCGGGGGGTGGCCAGGCGGTGTCGGCGTGCGCGGGGGATGGGGGAGTGGTGGCGGGGGTGAGGGTGCCGGTGGCGTGGCGGGTCCAGGGGGCGGTGGAGTCGGTGTACGCGGTGGAGTGGATGGAGACGGGCCGTGTGCCTTCTTCGTCGGCGGGCCCGACGGTGATGTGGATGCGGATGGTGTGGTGGTGGTCGGTGAGGGTGAGGGGGGTTTCGATGATGAGTTCGTTGAGGGTGGGTGTGTGGGTTTCGTCGCCTGTGCGGATGGCGAGTTCGGCGAGTGCGGTGGCGGGGAGGACGGTGGTGCCGTTGATGGTGTGGTCGGTGAGCCAGGGGTGGGTGCGGAGGGAGAGGAGTCCGGTGGCGAGGGTGCCGTTGGAGTCGGGGAGTTGGGTGATCGCGGCGAGGATCGGGTGCTCGCCGTCCGCCA
>NZ_JACBXC010000441.1 GCF_013870535.1 Streptomyces phytophilus
GCGGCGTCAGCGGGGTCACCAGCACCCCCGCGGCGATCCCGGCGAGGGCGGCGGGCGGCGCGAGGTAGCGCGGGTTGATCGAGCCCTTGTGGTAGCGGGCGACGACGCGGCGCCAGCGGCCGTAGTCCTTGTACTGCTTGGCCAGCGCCCGCAGGTTCGGCCGCGGCCGGTACGAGACCTTCAGCTCCGGCGAGAACCAGACCCCGCCGCCGGCCGAGCGGATGCGGAAGTTCAGCTCCCAGTCCTGGGCGCGGATGAACTCCTCGTTGTAGCCGCCCTGCCGCTCCAGCGCCTCCCGGCGGAAGACGCCGAGGTACACGGTGTCCGCGGGGCCCGCCTCGCCGCCGGTGTGGAATGCCGCGTTGCCCACCCCGATGCGCGCGGTCATCGCCGCGGCGACGGCCTGCTCCCAGCTCGTCTCGCCTTCGGCGTGCATGATGCCGCCGACGTTCTGCGCGCCGGTCTCGGCGAGCAGCCGGACCGCGGTGGAGATGTAGCCGGGGGAGAGCATGCCGTGGCCGTCGACGCGGACCACGACGGGGTGCGAGGAGGCTTCGATGGCGGCGTTGAGCCCGGCGGGCGTACGGCCCGTGGGGTTCGGCACCGTCTGCACCCGGCGTCTGCCGTCCGCGCTCTCGCGGACCAGCTCGGCGGCGATGGCGTCGGTGCGGTCCGCGGAGGGGCCGAGGGCGATGACGACCTCCAGGTCGCCTGCGTAGTCCTGCTCCAGGATGTGCCGCACCGCCTCGCGGAGGTGCCGCTCCTCGTTGAGCACGGGCATGATCACGGAGACCGCGGGGGCCGTCGCAGAATCGTTCATAGCGCCGCTCAGGTTACCGCGAACGGGGGATCGGGGCGTGCCCGCAGGGTGGCGTTAAGCGTACGGACGGCGTGTGCGGGGAAGGTCGGCCGCTACGTCCCTACCGTGGTCGGGACCGTGCCCGTGCCCCCGCCCTGCCACGCAGCCGCAGACGCGCGCGTGCACACGTGTACGTACCGACAGCCCACGCCGCACCGAGCCCCGCGGAGGTCCCCCCACCGTGCCTGCCCCGTCCGTGAAGCGCCCGCGCTGGGGTCTGCGGATCGCCACCGCGCTGTCCCTGCTGCTGCTGGCCACCGGTGGGGCCGGGTACTTCCTGCTCAGCTCCATCGGGTCCGGCATCCACCGGGTCGACGCCTTCGGCGGGATCTCCGACCGGCCCCGGGAGGGCCACGGGCTCAACTTCCTCGTCGCCGGCGTCGACCGGCGCGACAGCGTGAGCGAGGAGGAGCGCCGCAAGTACCGCCTCGGCGGTGAGCCGTGCAACTGCACGGACGCGCTGATGCTCGTCCACCTGTCGCGGGACCGCGGGCGCGCGAGCGTGGTCAGCATCCCGCGCGACAGCTACATCGAGCTGCCGCCGCACACCAACCGCGCCCTCGGCGAGCGGCGCACCGCGCACCCCGCGAAGGTCAACGCGGCGTACACCCACGGCGGCCCGCCGCTGACCGTGCGCGCCGTGGAGAAGCTGTCCGGCGTGCACATCGACCACTACGTGGAGATCGACTTCGCGGCGTTCATGAAGACGGTGGACGTGGTCGGGGGCGTGCAGGTGTGCACGCAGCGCCCGCTGCGCGACAAGTACTCCGGTCTCGACCTGCCCGCCGGCACCAGCAGCCTCGACGGCGGCGAGGCGCTGGCGTACGTACGCGCCCGGCATCTGGACGGCGCGTCCGACATGGGCCGGATGAAGCGCCAGCAGCGCTTCCTGGCCGCCGTCATCGACAAGCTCACCGGCACCAGCGGGCTGATGAACCCGCTGCGCTTCCGCGAGGTCGGCTCGACGCTCCTCGGCTCGGTGCGCACGGACGCCTCGCTGGACACCGGAGCGGTGTTCGCGCTCGGCAAGGCGCTGCACGGGTTCTCACCCGGCTCCTCGGAGTTCGCGACGGTGCCGGTCGCGGACATGGACTACGAGGTGCCCGGCCTCGGCACGACGGTGAAGTGGGACGAGGAGCGGGCCCGGCAGCTCTTCGACAGGCTGCGCGAGGACCGGCCGCTCAAGGGGCGGGACGGCGGCCCCGGAGGCGGGAAGGAAGGCCCGAAGGGCAAGGGGGAGGGCAAGGCGACGCCGGTGGAGGTGCCCCCGGAGCGGGTCCGGGTGCAGGTGGCGAACGGCACGGCGGAGGACGGCCTCGGCGGCCGGGTGGACCGGTCGCTGGCCCGCACCGGCTTCTCCACGACCGGGTCCCCCACGACGGCGGAGCAGACGGACCGCACGGTCATCACGTATGACCCGGGGTGGGACCGCTCCGCCCGCTCCCTGGCCGCCGCTCTCCCGCACGCGCAGCTCCGCCCGGACCGCGGCCACGGCGCGGTGATGACGGTCACGCTCGGAGCGGACCACGAGAAGGTCCACCGCGTACGGCCCGCGGACCCGATCCTGGACGGCGCGGACGTCTGGTCGGCGGTCACCGGCGACGAGGTCCTCTGTACATAGGGCCTACCGCGCCCCGCCCTGCCGGCGGAGGCCGTCCCCGGCCCCGTACACCCGCCGTCAGGCGCTCTCGCGGCTCTCCCGCAGGTTCTTGATCGCGCGCCGGCGGGCCAGCCGGTGCGTGCGCCGGATCTGGGCCTCCTGGCAGCGCCGCTCGTCGCGCTCCGTCTCCGGCGCCACGGGCGCCACCGGGCGGGGGCGGCCCTCGTCGTCCACCGCGGCGAAGACCAGGTACGCGCTCGCGACCTGCTTCGCGGGCGTCGACTCGTTCCAGCGCTCCGCCATCACCCGCACCCCGACCTCCATGGAGGTCCGCCCCGTCCAGTTGACCTGCGCCAGGACGTGCACCAGGTCCCCGATCCGCACCGGCTCCAGGAACACCATCTCGTCCATCGACGCCGTCACCGCGGGCCCGCCGCTGTGCCGCCCCGCGACCGCCCCGGCCACGTCGTCGACCAGCTTCATGATCACGCCGCCGTGCACGGTGCCGAGGAGGTTCGCGTCGTTCGCCGTCATGATCGACGACAACGTGGTGCGGGAGGCCGAGGTGGGCTTCGCCGCACCCGCCGCCGGGCGTGCCTGATCGTTCATGTGTGTCACTGTATGCGGCGCCCCGCTTTGCATCAGAACCGCTACAAGCCCGGTCCGATTCGGAACCCCCCTTCAGGTCGGCCGGGCGGGCAGGGCACACTTCCCGCATGAATGACTGGCCCGAGGGATGGACTGCAGACAGCCGGGACCGGTACGGGCGCGGCAGCCGCGCGTCCGATCCGGAGCCCCACCGCGTCATGCCCGTCGTGGGCGGCGGCGGGGTGCCGCCGCAGCGCTCCCAGGGCTACGACGACCACGGTCCGTACGACGACGGTTACAACCAGGGGCAGGTCTACCGCAGCGGCGGCGGCGACCCCTCCGGCCCGTACGGCGGTGACGACGGCGGCGACCGCCGGGCGGCCGGCTACGGCAAGCCGCCGCCGAACTGGCGCAAGCGGATCAAGATCGGCGCCATCGTCGCGCTCGTCATCCTCATAGTCGTGCCCGTCGCCACGTACTTCTGGGCGGACTCCAAGCTGCGTCGCGAGGTGGACCTCAGCAAGGTCGAGGACCGCCCCGGCGACACCGAGGGCACGAACTACCTCATCGTCGGCTCCGACAGCCGCGAGGGGCTGTCCGAGGAGCGGCAGGACGAGCTGCACACCGGCTCCGTCGAGGGCAAGCGCACCGACTCGATGATGATCCTGCACACCGGTGACAACGGGAACACGATGGTCAGCCTCCCGCGCGACTGGATGGTCACCATCCCGTCCTTCACCGGCTCGGAGACCGGCAACCGCATCGCGGAGCAGACGCAGAAGATCAATGCCGCGTACGCCATCGAGGGCCCGGAGCTGCTGGTCCGCACGGTCGAGTACAACACCGGCCTGAAGATCGACCACTACGCCGAGATCGGCTTCGGCGGCTTCGCCAACATCGTCGACGAGCTGGGCGGCGTCGAGATGTGCTTCGACGAGGCGGTCAAGGACAAGAACTCCGGCGCCGACTTCGAGAAGGGCTGCCAGGACCTCGACGGCGCCGAGGCGCTGGCCTTCGTCCGCAACCGCTACGCGCTGCCGGGCGGCGACCTGGACCGGACGAAGAACCAGCAGAAGCTGCTGTCGAAGCTCGCCAGCGAGTCGGCGAAGATCACGACGATCATGAACCCGTTCAAGCTCTACCCGACGATGGGCGCCGGCCTGGACTCGCTGATCGTCGACAAGGACATGAGCCTGTTCAACGTGCTGCAGATGTTCTGGGCCATGAAGGGCGTCTCGGGCGGCGACGGCAAGTCGATGAACCTGCCGGTCGTCTCCGGCGGCACCGACCCGCGGCTCGGCTCCGTGCAGAAGTGGGACGAGCCGAAGGCCAAGCAGCTCTTCGAGCAGCTCAAGAACGACGACAAGGTCACCGTGTCGGCCGACTGAGGCGCCGGCCAACCGAGCAGATCGATCAGTCGGACAGGACCCCGGCCCGCGGTGGGCCGGGGTCCTGTCGCCGTACGTCTCCGGGGGCGCGCCGCGCTCGG
>NZ_JACBXC010000442.1 GCF_013870535.1 Streptomyces phytophilus
GCCGCGGGCGTGGTCGCGGCGGGGGTGCTCGTCCTCCTCGTGCTCTGGAACTTCATCTACTTCTGGCCCATCTACACCGGCGAGACCATCACGCGCGACGCCTGGGAGGCGCGCATGTGGCTGGGGAGTTGGGTCTGAGCACCACCGTCACGGTGGGCGGCGGTGCGGCAGGTGGCTTAATGTGCTTGACGCAGGGTCGACATGGTCTCGGGGCGCGCAGAGGGAGCACGGCAGATGGCGGGCAGCCACCGGCGCAGACACGCCGGATCAGGTGCGTCGGCACGAGCGACGCGCACCCGGATCGCAGTAATCGTCGGAGTCGGTGCCGCGGTCGTCGGTGCGGCGGGCTTCGGCGCGTACAGCCTCCTGGAGGACGACGAGGCGGAGGCCGGCGGCAACTCGCTGTCGGCGCCGGCCTCATCCGATCCGGTGAAGACCGGGCCACCGGGCCCCAGGGAGGCGAGCAGGGCCGCATCGGAGTTCCTGACCGCCTGGGCGGGCGGGGAGACCGAGACCGCGGCCGGGCTGACGGACGACAGGAAGGCGGCGCTCGCCGGCCTGACGTCGTACCGCGAGGACGCGGGTGTCGAACGGGTCAAGCTGACCCCCGGCCCGGCCGACGGCACGAAGGTGCCGTTCAGCGTCGACGCCGAGGTGACGTTCGAGGACACCGTCAAGCCCTGGGCGTACAGTTCGGCGCTGGAGGTCGTACGGGACGAGAAGACGGGCGGCGTCGAGGTCGCCTGGGACCCGTCCCTCATACATCCCAAGCTCACCGAGGGCGAGCGGCTGCGGACCGGTTCGCGGGAGGCCCCGCCGATCAGGGCGCTGGACCGCACCGGTGCCAGGCTCGACCCCGAGAAGTACCCCTCGCTCGCGCCGGTCATCGCCGACCTGCGTGAACGGTACGGCGCGAAGGCCGGCGGCAAGGCGGGCGTCAAGGTCTGGACGGAGAGCGCCGGCAAGAAGAAGGACAAGAAGGACGACGACAAGGCGGCCGCGCCCGAGACCCTTCTGGTGCTCTCCAAGGCCAGACCCGGCACGCTGACGACGACGCTGGACGCGGCCGTGCAGGAGACCGCCGAGGCGGCCGTCGCCAAGCAGGGCGGCGCGGCGCTCGTGGCACTCAAGCCCAGCACGGGCGAGATCCTCGCGGTCGCCAACCAGACCGGCAACGGGTTCAACACCGCGCTGCAGGGCACGCTGCCGCCCGGCTCGACGATGAAGGTCGTCACGGCCTCGATGCTCATGGACAAGGGCCTGGCGGCGCCCGGCAAGGCGCACCCGTGCCCGCGGTACAAGGCGTACGGCGGCTGGCAGTTCGAGAACGTCGGGGACAACTCCTTCACGATCGAGGGCGGCACGTTCGCCGAGTCCTTCACCGCCTCCTGCAACACCGCGTTCATCTCGATGGCCGAGAAGCTGGCGGACGACGACCTGACGAAGCAGGCCAGGGACGTCTTCGGCATCGGGCTCAACTGGCAGACGGGCGTGACCACGTTCGACGGCTCGGTGCCGGTGCAGTCCGGCGTGGAGATGGCGCTGTCGCTGATCGGCCAGGGCGGCGTGCGGATGAACCCGCTGACGATGGCGTCGGTGTCGGCGACCGCGAAGGCCGGCGTGTTCAAGCAGCCGCACCTGGTGCCGCAGTCGTTCGACGGGCGGCAGTTCGCGATCGCGCCGAAGTCGATGAAGACGTCGACCGCGCAGGAGCTGCGGGAGCTGATGGAGGCGACCGCGTCGTACGGCACGGCGGCGGGGGCGATGAGCGGTCTGACCGGTCAGGTGGGCGCGAAGACGGGCTCGGCGGAGATGGGGGGCCAGGAGGAGACCGACGCCTGGTTCACCGCGTACCGCGGGGATCTGGCGGCGGCGGCCACGGTGCCGAACATCGGGCACGGCGGCGAGTTCGCGGGCCCGCTGGTGAGGGACGTGCTGGCGGCGCACGGCGGCTGAGGCGCACGTACCGGGACCCGGCCGCACGCCGCCGGGTCCCGGTGGGCGGAATGTGTTCGCGTGGCCCGTACACCGGGCGTTAACGTCACCTCCATGACGACAGCCGACGCCGCACATCCGCTCTTCGCCGCCGCCCTCGCCGAACTCGGTCTGAGCGTCCCGGTACGCCGCTTCCCCGACGCCACCCGCACCGCGGCGCAGGCCGCGGAGGCCATCGGCTGCGAGCTGAGCCAGATCGTCAAGTCCCTGGTCTTCGCGGCGGACGGCGTGCCGGTGCTCGTCCTGATGGACGGCGCCTCGCGGGTGGACACCGAGCGCGTACGGGCCGAGTTGGGCGCCGCGGGCGTGCGCCGGGCGGACGCGGCGGTGGTGCGCGAGGCCACGGGGTACGCCATCGGCGGCGTACCGCCCTTCGGGCACGTGACGCGGATGACGGTCCTCGCCGACCGCGGGCTCCTCGACCACGGCGAGGTCTGGGCCGCCGCCGGCGACCCGCACACCGTGTTCCCCCTCTCACCCAAGGACCTCGTCGCGCACGCGGGCGCACGGGTCGCGGACGTGTCCGAGGTGCGCGAGCCGGGGGTGTGACCCCCCTCATAGCCGCGGCGGTCCTCGCGGCCGCCGTGATGCACGCCTCGTGGAACGCCATCGCCCACGGTTTCAAGGACCAGTTGGTCGTCTTCGCGCTGATCGGCGTGGGCGACGTGCTGATCGCGGGGACCGCGGTGTTCTTCGTGCCGTTCCCGGCGGCCGGCGCCTGGCCGTGGCTGCTGGCCTCGGTCGCCATCCACCTCGTGTACATGACGCTGCTCATGCAGTCGTTCCGGCTGGGCGACTTCGGGCAGGTCTACCCGATAGCCCGGGGCACGGCCCCGCTGGTCGTCGCGGCGGTCGCGCACCTCTTCCTCGACGAGCGGCTGGGCCTGTGGCAGACCGCGGGCGTCGCGGTGGCGTGCGCGGGCCTGAGCGGCATCGCCCTGTGGGGGCTGCGCGGCACGGACACCCGCCCGCACTGGCCGGCCCTGGCCGCGGCGTTCGCGACGGGGCTGTCCATCGCGGCGTACACCATCGTCGACGGCGTCGGCGTCCGCGCCTCCGGCAGCGCGATGGGCTACACGGCGTGGCTGGTGCTGCTGATGGGCCCGTGGATCCCGCTGGCGGCCCTGGTGCTGCGCGGCCCGGGGGTGGTGCGCGAACTGCGGTCGGTGGCGCTGCGCGGGCTTGCGGGCGGGGCGATCTCCATCACGGCGTACGGGCTGGTGCTCTGGGCGCAGACGCGCGCCCCGCTGGCGCCGATAGCGGCGCTGCGGGAGTCGAGCATCGTGGTCGGGGCGGCGATCGGGACGGTGTTCCTCAAGGAGCGGTTCGGCGGCGCGCGGATCGTGGGGGCGTGCCTGATGGTGGCGGGGATCGCGCTGGTGCTGCTCCCGGCGTAGCCGGCGTGTCCCGGGGCTGTGACGAGTACGCAACAGGGGTTATCCACAGGGGTTTTTTCCGTGGGCTTCGGCCTTCAGGATGGAATCTCCGCACCACGGACAACGGGGGATGACCATGGAAGTACTCGACCAAGGGACGAAACGGCAGCCGGGGGCGGCGGCGTCGGACCGCTTTGCGCCGCAGCGGCACCTGGGCGCGTATCTGGCCGTGGCGGTGCTCCTCACGGCCCTGGGCCGGATGGTGGTCGTCTGGCTCTACTACGACTTCGACTATGTGAGCAGCGGGGCCGACGACTTCCTCAAGGCGCTGTACGACCCGCGCATCATGCTGGAGCCCGAGCTGTTCAGCCCGTACGTGTGGGCGTTCACGGTGGCGCTCATGGTGGCGGGGGTGGTCGCGGCGCTGAACCGGCGGGCGGGGCGGGGGGCCGCGCTGCTGTGCGGGTTCGTGATGTTCGCGACCGCCGCGCGCGAGCTGGTCGGCCTGGTGACGAGCGACCAGTTCCGGCAGTGGTACATCGGGGGCAACGACCTCGAAGTCGCGATCATCAGCAGTTGGTCGATCGTCCTGCTGTTCTCGGCGGTCGTGGTGGTGCTGATGCTGCGGGCGGGCGAGCGGCGGCCCGCGGGCATCGCGGGGGTGCCGGTGCGGGGGTCGCAGCTCTACGTGATCGCCGGCGGGCTGATGGTGGTGCTCGGCCTCGCGCTCGCCGGCTGGATCGTGCGCATGCTGACCCGGGACGAAGGGGGGATCGGCGCCGGCGAGTACTTCAGGGGGCTGGTGGACCCCGGTGAGTCGTTCTATCCGGTGCTCGCCGGGACCACGGAGTTCTGGGAGGCGGTGTTCGTGGTGTCGCTGCTGGTGCTCGGCGTGCTGGCGCTGATGCGCCGGCCGGTGGTGCGCGGCGCGGCGATCACGGTCCTCGGGGTCTACCTCTACATCAACGTCCGCCGCATGATCGGCATGACGATCACCGACTTCCCGGACGAGGTGCCGTCCGAGCGGCAGATCCCCGTCCTCGGCTGGGATGCGTACACCGAGGATCTGGAGGGCTGGCTCGTCCTGGCCACGTACATAGGCGGCTCGCTGGCGGCCGTCGCGGTGATCGCGATGATGCTGCGCGCGCCCG
>NZ_JACBXC010000443.1 GCF_013870535.1 Streptomyces phytophilus
CAGGTCGCGGCGGAGCTCCTTCGGCAAGGAGAAGGTGATCCGCTCGTCCACCGGCTGCACCAGTTCCACGTCCGCGTAGCCCCGCTCGGCGAGCCACTCCAGCACGCCGTCGACGAGTACCTCCGGCACGGACGCGCCCGACGTCACGCCCACCGTCGTCACGCCGTCCAGCCACGCCTCGTCGATCTCCTCGGCCCCGTCGATCAGGTACGACGCCTCGGCGCCCGCGTCGAGGGCGACATCGACCAGCCGCTGCGAGTTGGACGAGTTCTGCGAGCCGACCACGATCACGAGGTCCGACTCCGCGCCCACCAGCTTCACCGCGACCTGCCGGTTCTGCGTCGCGTAGCAGATGTCGTCGCTCGGCGGGTCCAGCAGGTTCGGGAAGCGGCCCTTGAGCCGGTCGACCGTCTCCATCGTCTCGTCCACCGACAGCGTGGTCTGCGACAGCCAGACGACCTTGTCGGGGTCGCGCACCTCGATCCGGTCCGCGCCCTCCGGGCCGTCGACGAGCTGGATGTGCTCCGGCGCCTCGCCCGACGTGCCGACGACCTCCTCGTGGCCCTCGTGGCCGATGAGCAGGATGTCGAAGTCGTCCTTGGCGAACCGGACGGCCTCCTTGTGCACCTTCGTCACCAGCGGGCAGGTCGCGTCGATCGAGGCGAGCCGCCCCTGCTTCGCCTCGTCGTGGACGACGGGGGCGACGCCGTGCGCGGAGAAGATCACGATGTTGCCGGGAGGCACCTCGGCGGTCTCCTCGACGAAGATCGCGCCCTTGCGCTCCAGCGTCTTGACGACGTACTTGTTGTGCACGATCTCGTGCCGCACGTACACCGGTGCGCCGTACTGCTCAAGCGCCTGCTCGACCGCGATCACCGCCCGGTCGACGCCGGCGCAGTAGCCCCGGGGAGCGGCGAGGAGGACGCGGCGGGCGGGCTGCGGAGCGCTCGAAGCAGTCATACCGCCATGGTACGGAACACCCCGTGCGCGGTTCGAGGGCGCGGCGGCCCGCGACCCGTCCGCCGGAGCCGCCCGGGTGTCGTACCCCGCCGTTAGGCTCGGGGCCATGGCGGTGAACACGGCAGAGACGCCCATGCCCGTCGGGGTGGTCTCGCGGAAGATCGGCGGCTGGATCGACCGGCTCGGCGCGCTGTGGGTGGAGGGGCAGATCACCCAGCTGTCGCGGCGACCGGGCGCAGGCGTGGTCTTCATGACGCTGCGCGACCCGGCGCAGGAGGTCTCCCTGACGGTGACGTGCTTCCGCGACGTGTTCGACAAGGTGGCCGATGTCATACAGGAAGGCGCCCGCGTCGTCGTCTTCGCCAAGCCGGTCTGGTACGCGCCGAGCGGCCAGCTCTCGCTGCGCGCCGCCGAGATCCGCCCGGTGGGCGTCGGCGAACTGCTCGTGCGGCTGGAGCGGTTGAAGAAGGCGCTGGCCGCCGAGGGGCTGTTCGCGCCGGAGCGCAAGAAGCCGCTGCCGTTCCTGCCGCGCCGCATCGGGCTGGTGACGGGTCGGGCGTCGGCGGCGGAGCGGGACGTGCTGGAGACGGCGCGGCACCGGTGGCCCGCGGTGCGCTTCGAGGTGCGGCCGGTGGCGGTGCAGGGGGTGCACGCGGTGCCGCAGATCGTCAAGGCCGTGCAGGAGTTGGACGGCCTGCCGGAGGTGGACGTCATCATCGTCGCGCGGGGCGGCGGCAGCGTGGAGGACCTGCTGCCGTTCTCGGACGAGCAGCTCGTACGGGCCGTGGCCGCGTGCCGTACACCGGTGGTCTCCGCGATCGGCCACGAGCCGGACAACCCCCTGCTGGACCACGTGGCGGACCTCCGTTCCCGCACGCCGACGCACGCCGCCAAGGACGCCGTGCCGGACGTCGGCGAGGAGCACGTGCGCATAGAGCAGCTCCGGCAGCGCGCGCTGCGGGTGCTGACGGGGGTGCTGGACCGCGAGGAGCGCGGGCTCGCGGCGTGGCTGAGCAGGCCGGCGATGGCCGAGCCGTACGGGATCGTGGACGAGCGCGCGGAGGTCGTGGACGCGGTGCTCGCGCGCGGGCGGCGCACGCTGGCGCATCTGCTGGACCGCGCGGACTCCGAGCTGGAGCACACCCGCGCCCGGGTCGTCGCCCTCTCCCCCGCCTCCACGCTGAAGCGCGGCTACGCGGTGCTCCAGCGGCAGGACGGCGCGGCGGTGCGCGCGGCGGGCGAGGTGAGCGAGGGCGAGGAGCTGCGCGCCCGGGTCGCCGACGGGGAGTTCGGTGTCACGGTCGGCCCGGTGTCGTAGGCGGGTCCTAAGGTGGGGGCCATGGCAGAGACGAAGGACCGGGGGACTCTCGGCTACGAGCAGGCGCGGGACGAGCTGATGGAGGTCGTGCGCCGGCTGGAGTCCGGCGGTTCGACCCTGGAGGAGTCCCTGGCGCTCTGGGAGCGCGGGGAGGAGCTGGCCCGGATCTGCCGGCAGTGGCTCGACGGCGCCCGCGAGCGGCTCGACGCGGCGCTGGCGGCGGAGTCGGAGGACGGGACCGGCGGGGCCGAGGGGGACAAGACAGCCGAGGGGCACGAGGGGGCCGGAGAAGCGGAAGAGGGCTAGGAGGGGGCGGAGTTGGGCGCCTCGGAGCATCGGAGCCGAGTGCGCTTCGACCGCGGGCGCTGAGGGCCCGGGACCGTACGGGCCGAAGGGCCCCGCCAGCGGCGTCGTTCGCGCGGGTCCCGGTCGCGTGGCTCAGGCGGGCCGCTCACCGCTCCTTCGTACGGACCTGCTCGGGGTTCCCCGGCGCCCGCTCACTTCTCCCGCAGCGCCGACGCCATCCGCTCCATCTGCTGCACGCTTCCCGTGCCGGTGACCACGGTCGTCACGCCGTCGCCCTTGTTCACCAGCGCGTCGTACGCCTTGCCCCGGTAGTGCGCCCACTCCTCGCCGGCCACCTGCCGGCTCTCGCCGGTGGGCCGGGCCTGCTGGGTGACCTTGCGGATGAAGGCGTCGGCCTTCTTGCTCCCCTGCTCCACCGCCACGTACTCGTCGTCGGGCGTGACGAAGCCCAGGTGCCACGTCGTGCCGTGGTCGCCGGTCCCGCGGTACGTCACGGAGTTGGCCCGCCAGTCGTCCGGCAGCCCCACCGGCGCGGCGACCGGGAACGGTGCGGCGCGGCGGGCCTGGCCCAGCTCCTGGTCGTAGGCGACGGCCGCCATCTCGTTGCCGTCGCCCTCGCGCGGGAGGACGCCCCAGTAGACGATGAGGGACACCCCGCAGGTGACCGTCAGCGCGCCCACCAGATTGCGCACCGTCCGCATGCTGTTCCTGTCTGCCACCCCTCCATCGTCCCTCATCACGGAGTGATCTCTTCCCCGGGGTGCGGGCGCCCTGCCCGGACGGGACGGACCGACCCGCTCATCCGAGGGGCGGTGTGCTCATAATGGCGATAAACGGATAGGCTCTGACCGCCCCCTCCCACCACTCCGGCCGTCGACCGAGCGGAAAGGTCCTCACGGATGCCGCAGTCCCATGAGACGCCCCACCACCTCCCCGAGCAACTGGAGGTGGCCCCCGAGGCCCCCGACCGCAACCTCGCCCTGGAGCTGGTCCGGGTCACCGAGGCCGGCGCGATGGCCTCCGGCCGCTGGGTCGGCCGCGGCGACAAGAACGGCGCCGACGGCGCCGCCGTACGCGCGATGCGCACCCTGGTCAGCACCGTCTCGATGAACGGCGTCGTCGTCATCGGCGAGGGCGAGAAGGACCACGCGCCGATGCTCTTCAACGGCGAGCGCGTCGGCGACGGCACCGGCCCCGAGTGCGACGTGGCCGTCGACCCGGTCGACGGCACCACGCTCACCGCCAAGGGGATGGGCAACGCCGTCTCCGTGCTCGCCGTCGCCGAGCGGGGCTGCATGTTCGACCCGTCCGCGGTCTTCTACATGGACAAGCTCGCGACCGGCCCCGAGGCCGCCGAGTACGTCGACATCAACGCGCCCGTCGCGGTCAACATCCGCCGCGTCGCCAAGGCCAAGGGCGGCACCACGGGGGACGTCACCGTCTGCGTACTGGACCGGCCGCGTCACGACGGGCTGGTCCAGGAGGTCCGCGAGGCCGGGGCGCGGATCAAGTTCATCTCGGACGGCGACGTCGCCGGCGCCATCATGACCGCCCGCGACGGCACCGGCGTCGATCTGCTGCTGGGCGTCGGCGGCACCCCGGAGGCCGTCATCGCGGCCTGCGCGATGAAGTGCCTGGGCGGTACGTTCCAGGGCCGGCTGTGGCCGCGGGACGACGCGGAGCGGCAGCGGGCGCTCGACGCGGGGCACGACCTGGACCGTACGCTCCTGATCGACGACCTGGTGCGCGGCGAGAACGTGTTCTTCGTCGCCACCGGGATCACGGACGGGGAGCTGCTGCGCGGCGTGCGCTACCGCGCGGACCGGGCGTTCACGCAGTCGCTGGTGATGCGGTCGAAGAGCGGCACGATCCGGCAGATCGAGTCGGAGCACCGGCTGTCGAAGCTGCGCGCGTACAGCTCGG
>NZ_JACBXC010000444.1 GCF_013870535.1 Streptomyces phytophilus
GGTACGTCAGCCGGGCCAGCGCGGCCGCGTAGGCGGGGGTCTGCAGCAGGTCGGGCACGCGGTGGGACTGGTAGCCGCGGATGAGCGTCGCGGCCTCTTCGAGCCCGAGGTACGTCTCCAGCCAGCGCGGCGTCAGATCGCCGTACTGCTGCCACCAGCCGGGGGTGTTGGCGCCGCGGGCCAGCGCGAGGTACGCCTCGCGCTCGCGGAGGTCCGTGACCGCGTACAGCGTCAGCAGGTCGGCTATGTCGCGCTCCTTGCAGCCGCCCTGGCCGCGCTCCAGCCGGCTCATCTTGGGCACCGACGCCCGGATGGCCTGCGCCGCCGCGTCGAGTCCGACGCCGCGCCGGACGCGCAGCCTGCGCAGCCGGGAGCCGAGGACGATCCGCCGGATCGTGGGCCCGCCCCGGCCGTGGTCCGCGCCGCCGCCGGGCAGCCGGCGTCCACCGGCCACCGGTACTGACCCCGCCATCTCCCCTCCCCCGCCGGTCGGTTCACCATCCCGCCGCCAGCGCGGAATCATACCCGTCCGGGGCCGATTTCCCGAACCTTCGTCCGGTTTTCGCCTATGGAAACGGACGCGTGGTCAGGCCGGCGCCGCCCTCGGGCCGGCCGGCGGCACAGCGGCGGGGGTCAGCCCTTGGCGCCCGGTTCGCCGGCGGACTCGTGCCAGCCCCCGACGACGATCCGGGCCAGCCAGCCGAAGAACCAGAAGACCAGCACGCCGAAGAGCGAGGAGACCAGCACCGCCGCGAGCAGCTGCTCGGACTGCAGCCGCGACTGGTAGAGGTCGATGAGCACGCCGATGCCCGGCTGCCCCTGGCGGAAGAAGAAGTCGCCGACGATGGCGCCGACGACGGACATCCCGGCCGCGATGCGCAGCCCGGTGAAGATGTGCGGCAGCGCGGCGGGCAGCTGGAGCTTCCACAGCCGGGTCAGCCGGCCGGCGTTCTGCAGCCTGAACAGGTCGTGGTATGAGGCGTCGGCGGAGCGGATGCCGAAGAGCGTGCTGGTGAGGATGGGGAAGAAGGCGATGATGACGCAGACGAGCACGCGGGTGGAGAACCCGTAGCCCCACCAGAAGCCGAAGAGCGGCACCAGGGCGAGGATCGGCGTCACCTGGAGCACGACGAAGTACGGGAAGAGGGAGCGTTCCAGCCAGCGGGCCTGGCTCATCAGGATCGCCACGGCGATCGCCCCGGCCGCCGAGATCAGCAGCCCGAGCGAGGCGACCTGAGCGGACAGCAGCAGGGCGTCGAGGAGTTCGGCGCGGTTGTCGCCGTCGAGGAACCCCTCGCGCACCACGTCGTGCGGCGGCGGGAAGAGGAAGCGCCGGTCCTCGGCCAGCACCACCATGCTGATCAGATACCACCCGCCCACGGCGGCACCGGCCACCAGCACGGCCGGCAGCCTGCGGAGCAACGGGCGCGGGTTCATGGCTTGACGGCCACCAGGGTGTAGGCGTTCCCCTCGGTACGGTCCGGGGGCCGGGGGCGCCAGCGGTGCGCGACGACCACGCCGGGATCGACCGGCTCCCACCCGTCGACGATCCGCTCCAGCTCGGCGCGGCTGCGCTCCACCATCGGCGTCGCGCCCTGCGCCCAGAGCTTCGTCAGCCGGCTCACCCGGGAGTCCAGCTCGGCGGATATCTGGGACGCGGCGAGGTAACTGCCCGGGACCACCCCGCGGCGGACCCGCGCCACCAGGTCCGCCGGGTCGTCCTCGTCGGGCAGGAAGTGCAGCAGCCCGACCATCAGCACGCCGACGGGGCGGTCGAAGTCCAGCACGGCGCGCGCGTCCGGGTGGGTGAGGATCAGCTCCGGCTGCCGCACGTCGCCGGCGAAGGCGACGGTCAGGGCCCCGTCGGTCTGGAGGGCCTGCATGTGCGCCACGGCGACGGGGTTGTAGTCGACGTAGACGACGCGGGTGTCGGGGGCGATGCGGTGGGCGACCTCGTGGACGTTGGGCATGCGCCGCTGCGGCAGGCCGCAGCCGATGTCGAGGATCTGGCGGATGCCCGCCTCCCCGACGAGGTAGCGCACGGCCCGCTCCAGGAACAGCCGCTGGGCGCGTACGCGCATCTTCACGTCCGGCATGAAGGTCGACTCGACCTCGTCCACCAGCGCGCGGTCCGGGCCGAGGTTGTCGCTGCCGCCGAGGTGGTAGTCGTACGTGCGGGAGGCGTGTGCCGCCGTGGGGTCGGGCAGGGGCGACGTGCCGTGGGGGCCGTCGGCTATGCCGTTGTCGCTCATGAACCTCTCCGCGTCGTCCGCGGGCGGCCGATGCCGCGCAGGCGCGCGGCGCGGTACGGGCCGACACGGCAGCCTACTCCACCTGGCCGCCGGGGACCGCGGCCGCTGTCCCCGGCGGTCGGGCGGGCGGTCATCCGCCGTGTCCGATCCCGGGGTCGAGGAACTCGTTGGTCACGACGTCGGCCGGCGCCAGGCCGTCCTTGATGGGCTTCTTCTGCTCGGCGAAGATGGGCTCGCCGATGTCGATGATCTCCTGCACCCGCGCGGTCTCGAAGTTCCCGACGGTGGCGTCCTCGCCCTCGGCGTCGTCCGAGGCGATGCCGAGCTTCTTCATCTCGCCGATGCCGTACTTCGCGATGCCCTCGGTGAGCACGTCGCCGCCCTTGTACTGCTCGGCGATGTCGACGATGGTGGCGATCGTCGCGTCCGGGTCGCGGAGGTAGTCGACCTGCGCCTGCTGGATGACCGGCACCAGCTTCTCCAGGCAGGGCGCCAGTTCGGCCTTCGCCTCGGGGCGGACGACGAGGGAGGGCCCGTAGATCGGGTAGCCGGCCTCGTGGACGAGCTGGCCCTTGATGGGCTTCATCCAGTCGTCGATCTCGTTCTCGAACATGTACGGGTCCTCGGCCGCGTACCCGGAGGAGGCGAGCTTGCCTCCGGAGGCCACGAAGCGCGCGGGCGAGCCGTCGAAGGAGCCGTCCACCTGGTCCTTCTTGAGGATCCCGGTGCCGGTCAGATACTCCATGTACGTGTCGCCGCCGGAGTACAGCACCGTGGTGTCCGACTTGCCGACGTCCTCGATGGTCTCGAACTCCGGGTAGGTCTCCGGGTCCCAGTAGATCATCGTCGGGTCCTTCTCCAGCAGGGCGAGCACCGCGGTCGTGGGCTGCGTGGCGGAGAGCTGGACGATCTCGTCGAAGCCGCCGACCACCCCGAGGTCGATGTCCTCGTCCGTGTACATCTGCGCGGAGGTGGCGGCGAAGCCGATCGCCGGGCCGCCGGCGCGCAGTTCGAGCGAGATGCCGGTGTCCTTGCCGCCCGCGACGAGCGGGGCGGTGGTCCGCTTGCTGTTCGCGTCCACCTCGGGGTCGTCACCGAGGAGCGAGTACAGCGGGCCGAACGCCGTGGCGTTCGGCAGCCACGAGGTCTGCACGGTCACGGTCTCGGGGCACACGCCGGCCAGGCCGGCGCCGCTCCTCGCCGCCGCGGCGGACTCCTTGCCGCCGGCCTCGCCGTCGCCGCCGCCGTCGTCGCCGCAGGCGGCGGTGGTGAGCAGCAGGCCGGCGGCGAGCGGCACGGCTAAGGAGCGCAGGTGGTTCTTCACGGGCATCGGGGGTTCCTCCGGAGGGGATCGGGGGCCGGTCGGGTTCTCACTGGGCGGCTGCGCGCATGCAGGCGGACACCTCGGCCGCGATGCGGTTCAGCTCGGGGTCGTAGCGCAGGCTCTCGCCGCGCGGGTAGCCGAAGGGGACGGTGAACTCGCCGCAGACGCGCCCGGGCCGGGGGGACATCACCACGACCCTGGTGGACAGGTAGACCGCCTCCAGCACCGAGTGCGTGACGAAGACGGCGGCGAACCGCTCGGCGGCGAAGAGCCGGAGCAGGTCGTCGTCCAGCCGCTCGCGGGTGATCTCGTCGAGGCTGCCGAACGGCTCGTCCAGCAGGAACAGCTCCGGGCGCAGCGAGAGGGAGCGGGCCAGGGAGACGCGCATGCGCATGCCGCCGGACAGGGCGCGCGGCCGGTGGCCGGCGAAGTCGGTGAGGCCGACCAGCTCCAGCGCGGCGTCGGCGCGCTTGCGCCGCTCGGCGCGCGGGACGCCGCGCAGTTCGCCGAAGAGCTCGACGTTCGTACGCACCGAGCGCCAGGGCAGCAGCGTCGGGTCCTGGAAGACGTAGCCGAGGCGGTCGGCGCGCGCGGCGACGGCGCCGGCGGAGGGTTCGACGAGCCCGGCGGCGATGCGCAGCAGGGTGGTCTTGCCGCAGCCGGAGGGGCCGACGACGGCGACGAGCTCACCGGCGGCGACGTCGAGGTCGACGGGTTCGAGCGCGCGGGTGCCGTCGGGAAAGCGCTTCTCGACGGCGCCGAGGGAGAGGACGGGGCCCGCGCCGGACACGGGTGCGGCCTCGTCGGCGTCCGCGACGGTCATGGGTCCACCTCCCGTGCGCTCCGGCGGGGGGTCAGTGCCGCCGGGCAGGAACCTGCGCCGCGGCGGGGCGCCGCGGGCTCGGGGCCACAGAGGCTAC
>NZ_JACBXC010000445.1 GCF_013870535.1 Streptomyces phytophilus
GCCCTGCGCCGGGCGGCCCCGGGTGGGGCGTGCCCGCGCCCGGCTGCCCCGCGTCGTCGAGGACGAACTCCGTCCGCTTCGCCCGCAGCGGGTCCGCCAGATCCAGCTCCGCCGCCCGCTTCGCCAGCCCCGCGAACGCCGCCGCCGACCCGCCGCCGGCCCGCGCGCCCCCGGGCCCGTACGCCTCAGACATGGCTCCGCGCCGTCCACAGCTCGGGGAACACCTGCTTCGCCGCGCGCTTCTCCAGCCACGCCACCCCCGCGGAGCCGCCCGTGCCGACCTTGCCGCCCATCGCGCGGCGGGTGGCCACGAGGTGGTCGTTGCGCCAGCGCCACACCAGCTCGGCGATGTCCGTCAGCACCTCGCCGAGCTTGATCAGACCGGAGTCCTGCGGCCCCGCGTAGACCGCCGCCCAGGCGGCCTCGACCTCGGGGTGCGGCTCGTACCGCAGCGCCGGGTCGCGGTCCAGGACGGCGGCCGACAGCGGGTGGCCCTTGGCGTCCAGGTAGCGCAGCACCTCGTCGTAGAGGCTGGGCTCGCCGAGCTGCTTCTCCAGCTCGTCGTGCACCCGCGGGGCGCCGCGGTGCGGCACGAGCATCGACGCGGACTTCTCGCCGAGCAGGAACTCCATCCGCCGGTACATCGCCGACTGGAAGCCGGAGCCCTCGCCGAGCGCGGCGCGGTAGGAGTTGAACTGCCGCGGTGTGAGCCGCGCCAGCGGCTCCCAGGAGGCGTTCAGCGAGCGCAGCTCGTACGTGCTGCGCCGCAGCGCCGCCAGCGCCACCGGCAGGTCGTCGCGGCGCAGCGCCTCGGCCGCGGTCTCCCACTCGTGCACGACGACGGTGAACCACAGCTCCATGACCTGCGTGGTCACCAGGAAGACCAGCTCGCCGGGGTCGTCCGAGAGCGGGTGCTGCAGATGGGTGAGGACGTCCGCCTGGACGTAGTCCTCGTACGGAGTGGTGCCCCGGAAGTCGAGGTTCGGGGGCTGGTGCCCGTCAGGAGGCCGGTGACCATCCGGGGTCTGGCGACCCTCCGGGGTCTGGTGACCGTCGGTCTCCGCGGGCAGGGGGTCGTGAGCACGGCTGTCCATGAGCTGTCTCCCACACATGAGCCACCGGGTAGCGGTCCGCCCCTTCCTGCCGGCAACAGGGCCCCGGTCCCCTCGGGTACGGCGGCATCCGGTGCGCCGTACCCACTTCGCATCATCCGCGGCGGCGCGGCGGGAGGCAAGAGCAGCCGACCGGGCCGGGGCGGACGCGGCCGGCCCTGGTCAGCCCCCGGCCCGGCCCGTCAGGAGAGGGTTTCCGCCGCGGTCGGCGAGCTGTCGCGCAGGAACGTGCTGCACCGCTCGTACTCCTCGGTCTCGCCGATGGCCTGCGCGGCGCGGGCGAGGGCGGCGAGGGCGCGCAGGAAGCCGCGGTTCGGCTCGTGCTCCCACGGCACCGGGCCCTGGCCCTTCCAGCCGTTGCGGCGGAGGGAGTCCAGCCCGCGGTGGTAGCCGGTGCGCGCGTACGCGTACGACTCGACGGCGCGGCCGGCCTCGAAAGCCTCGTCCGCGAGCTGCGCCCAGGCCAGCGAGGACGCCGGGAACTTCGCCGCCACCTCGGACGGGGCGGCGCCGCTCGCGAGCAGGTCGCGCGGTCCGGGGTCCTCGGGCAGGTAGGTGGGGGGTGGGCCGCCGAGGAGGTTCTCGTGAATCGCCATGGGTTCCAGCCTGCCATGGCCGCGCGCGGCGGTGACCGCCGCGGCCGGTACGGACGTACTTCTCAGCGAAACCTCACGTCTCGATCACCTCGCGGACACCCCCCGGCGGGGCCGGCAGCCGGGGCCGGCAGCCGGGGCGGTGCCCGCGCGGTGCTACTTCAGCTTCGTGCCCGTCGAGCGCAGGTGCTCGCACGCGGTCCGCACGCGCTCGGCCATCGACGCCTCGGCGAGCTTGCCCCAGGCGCGCGGGTCGTACGCCTTCTTGTTGCCCACCTCGCCGTCGACCTTCAGCACGCCGTCGTAGTTCTGGAACATGTGCGCCGCGACGGGGCGGGTGAAGGCGTACTGCGTGTCCGTGTCGATGTTCATCTTGACCACGCCGTTGTCCAGCGCCGTTGCGATCTCCTCCTCGGAGGAGCCGGAGCCGCCGTGGAAGACGAAGTCGAACGGGCTCTGCTTGCCGTACTTCGCGCCGACGCCCTCCTGGAGGTCCTTCAGCAGCTCGGGCCGGAGCACGACGTTCCCCGGCTTGTAGACCCCGTGCACGTTGCCGAAGGAGGCCGCCAGCAGATACCGGCCCTGCTCGCCCAGGCCCAGCGCCTCGGCCGTGCGCAGCGCGTCGTCCACCGTCGTGTACAGCTCGTCGTTGATCTCGTGGGTGACGCCGTCCTCCTCGCCGCCGGTCGGGGTGATCTCGACCTCAAGGATGATCTTCGCGGCGGCGGCGCGGGGCAGCAGCTCCTGCGCGAGGGACAGGTTGTCCGCGAGGGTCTCGGCGGAGCCGTCCCACATGTGCGACTGGAACAGCGGGTTCTCCCCGCGGGCGACGCGCTCCTCGGAGGCGGCGAGCAGCGGGCGCACGTACCCGTCGAGCTTGTCCTTGGGGCAGTGGTCGGTGTGCAGGGCGACGTTGACCGGGTACTTCGCGGCGACGATCACCGCGTACTCGGCGAGGGCGACCGCGCCCGTGACCATGTCCTTGCTGTACTGCCCGCCCAGGAACTCGGCGCCGCCCGTGGAGATCTGGACGATCCCGTCGCTCTCGGCCTCGGCGAAGCCGCGCAGCGCGGCGTGCAAGGTCTGCGACGAGGTGACGTTGATGGCCGGGTAGGCGAACTTGCCTGCCTTCGCCCGGTCCAGCATCTCGTTGTAGACCTCGGGGGTTGCGATGGGCATCTGTCCGCTCCTTGGAGACGTGCGGGTGTCTGCTTGGTCTGCACGCGGTGGTCTGCATGCGTGTACGAGTGCGGCCGGCTCCGTTGCCGTGGCGCCCCTGGAGTGCCCCCATCCTTCCAGATCCGCGCCCGGGCTTCCCCGCCCTGTGGACAACCTCGCGTCGCCCCGCGCGGCCGTGCCGTACGGCTCAGCCGAGTCCCAGGTCGGTGAGCCCGTAGGCGTACACGTACGGCACGCCCGCCGTGTCGCGCACCCGCTCCGCCGCGCCCGTGTCGCGGTCCACGATGGTGGCGACGGCGACCACCTCGGCGCCCGCCTCGCGCACCGCCTCGACGGCGGTCAGCGCGGACCCGCCCGTCGTCGAGGTGTCCTCGACGACCAGCACCCGGCGCCCCGCGATGTCCGGGCCCTCGATACGGCGTTGCATGCCGTGCGTCTTGCTCGCCTTGCGCACGACGAAGGCGTCGAGCGGACGCGCGCGGCCGCCCGCCGCGGCGGAGGCGTGCAGCATGGCGTCGGCGATGGGGTCGGCGCCGAGGGTGAGGCCGCCGACGGCGTCGTAGTCGAACTCCGCGGCGAGGTCGAGCATGACGCGGCCGACGAGCGGCGCGGCGGCGCCGTCCAGGGTGATCCGGCGCAGGTCGAGGTAGTAGTCGGCCTCGATGCCGGAGGAGAGGGTCACCTTGCCGTGCACGACGGCCTTGTCCTTGATCTGACCCAGCAGGTCGGCGTGTGCGTCGCTCATGGCGGTGAGCCTAACCGAGCGTGCGCCACGCCCAAGTGGTCGACAGCTCCAGCGGCTCGATGGGGGTGACCAGGCGGGGGTGGGTGTTGAGCCCGTTGGGCGGGCCGGACTGCGGCTCCACGCAGACGGCCTCGGGCTGCTCGTCGTAGAGGACGGCCCACTCCGCGCGGCTGCTGACGGTCAGCTCCAGCCGGCCGGGCCAGGTGAGCGTCACCTCGACGCCGTCGGGCATGCCGAAGCAGTCGTCCCACGGGCCGGGCTGCGGCTCGATGCGCTTGCCGGTGGGGAGGTGGTCCTCGCCGCGCTGCTCCTGCCAGGCGGCGGAGAAGTCGATGCGTACGCCGGGATCGTCCGCCGAGAGGCGGCGTACGAACCAGGGGTGCCAGCCGACCTGCGCGGGGAAGGAGTCGCCGGCGGTCTCCACGGCGAGCGTGAGCGTCACCTTGTCGGGCTCCAGCTCGACCAGCTGGGTCACGCGCCCCGGATACGGCCAGGGGTCGGCGAGGTCGTACGAGAACGCCGCGGCGGCGTCGTCGGCGCGCAGCGTGCGCCAGGCGGTGCTGCGGCCGGTGCCGTGGATGGCGTGCGGCGGGGCGTCGGCGGGGAGGCGGTGCTTGACGCCGCCGTTGCGGAACTCGCCCAGCTCCAGGCGGCCGCAGAAGGGGACCATGGGGAAGCAGCCGTAGCGGTCGCCGGCCCGCAGCAGCTCGGCACCGGCCACGCGGAGGCTCGCGACCCGGCAGCCGTTGCGGGGATCCATCGTCAACTCGGCGTCACCGGCGGTGAGACGTGTGGGCACGCGTCGAGCCTAGACGAGAGGGCACCCGACCGACCGGGCAGGCCCGCCGAGGGGC
>NZ_JACBXC010000446.1 GCF_013870535.1 Streptomyces phytophilus
GCGGGCCCGACAGGTCGCGCAGGTACGGTCCGGCGCCCGGGTCGCGGCGGCGCAGGTAGCGCTCGAACTCGCGGGCGATCGCCTCGCCCGACGCCTCCGGCAGCTCCGCCGTGTCGCGGGCCTCCTCCAGCGTCTGCACGTACTCGGCGACCTCGCTGTCCTCCGCGGCCAGCTGGTCCACGCCCAACTGCCAGGCGCGCGCGTCCTCGGGCAGCTCGCCGAGCGGGATGCGCACCCCGATCAGGTCGTCGAGCCGGTTGAGCAGCGCCAGGGTGGCCTTCGGGTTCGGCGGCTGGGAGACGTAGTGCGGCACGGCGGCCCACAGGCTGGCGGTGGGCACGCCCGCGTGCGTGCACGCCTCCTGGAGGATGCCGACGATCCCCGTCGGGCCCTCGTAGCGGGTCTCCTCCAGGTCCATCGACACGGCCAGCTCCGGGTCGGAGGTCACTCCCGTCACCGGTACGGGCCGGGTGTGCGGTGTGTCGCCGAGGAGCGCACCGAGCAGGACGACCAGCTCGACGCCCAACTCGTGGGCGAAGCCCAGGATCTCGTTGCAGAAGGAGCGCCAGCGCATGCTGGGCTCGATGCCGCGGACGAGCACGAGGTCCCGCGGGTGGCCCTTGCCGTCGGCGTCCGCGATCCGTACCGCGGACAGCTGCGTGGTGGGCCAGGTGACCTTCCGTACGCCGCCGTGGAGGGTGACGGTGGGCCGGTTGACCTGGAAGTCGTAGTAGTCCTCGGCGTCGAGCGACGCGAAGACCTCGCCCTTCCACTCCCGGTCGAGATGGCCGACCGCGGAGGAGGCGGCGTCACCGGCGTCGTTCCAGCCCTCGAAGGCGCAGATCATCACCGGATCGACCAGCTCGGGCAGCCCCTCCAGCTCGATCACCCAGCGCCTCCTTCCGGCGGTAACGGCCCCTGCGGCCACGTGCTCCGAGACATGCGGCCCCCAGCCTAAGGCTTCCCCGCCGACGTGCCGTAGCCCGTGCGGCACGAGTACCGATTCATCCGAGGTGTGCCCCTTGGGGAGGGTTGGCAGCGCGTCAGTGCGGATAAATCACTCACTGCCTCTGGACGTTGGCAAGCCCACCCGGATATACATCGGATGACTGCTGAAAGATCCGATGTTCCAGACGCGAGGGAAGCCTGCATGCGACCGACTGTCACCGATTTGGACGTCTCCGACATCCGCTTCCCCACCTCCCTGGAGCTCGACGGGTCGGATGCCATGCACCCCGACCCCGACTACTCCGCCGCGTACGTCGTGCTCCGCACCGACGAACCCGGCGTCGAGGGCCACGGCTTCTGCTTCACCATCGGCCGCGGCAACGACGTCACCGCCACCGCCATCCGCTCCCTCGCGCCGTACGTCGTGGGCCGCCCCGCGCCGCGTGCCGCCGCCGACCTGGCCGAGCTGTGCACCACCCTCACCCACGACTCCCAACTGCGCTGGCTCGGCCCGGAGAAGGGCGTGATCCACATGGCCGCGGGCGCCGTGGTCAACGCCGCCTGGGACCTGGCCGCCGGGCAGGCGGGGCTGCCGGTGTGGGAGTTCCTGGCCCGCATGACCCCCGAGGAGCTGGTCTCCCTCGTCGACTTCCGCTACCTCTCCGACGCCCTCACCCCCGACGAGGCGCTGGCCCTGCTGCGCGCCGCCGAGCCCGGCCGCGCCGAGCGGGCCGCCCGGCTGCGCGCCGAGGGCTACCCCGCGTACACCACCACCCCCGGCTGGCTCGGCTACTCCGACGAGAAGCTCATCCAGCTCTCCAAGGCCGCCGTCGCCGAGGGCTTCGGCCAGATCAAGCTGAAGGTCGGCGGCGACCTCGACGCCGACGTACGGCGCATGCGGCTCGCCCGCGAGGCCGTCGGCCCGGACGTGCGCATCGCCGTGGACGCCAACCAGCGCTGGGACGTCGCCGACGCCGTGCGCTGGATGACCGCCCTGGCCCCGTACGCGCCGCACTGGATCGAGGAGCCCACCAGCCCCGACGACGTGCTCGGCCACGCCGCCGTACGCGCCGGGCAGCCCGTGAAGGTCGCCACCGGCGAACACGTCGCCAACCGCGTCATGTTCAAACAGCTGCTCCAGGCCGGCGCCGTCGACTTCGTGCAGATCGACGCCGCCCGCGTGGCCGGCGTCAACGAGAACCTGGCCATCCTGCTCCTCGCCGCCAAGCACGGCGTCCCGGTCTGCCCGCACGCCGGCGGCGTCGGCCTGTGCGAACTGGTGCAGCACCTGGCCATGTTCGACTACGTCGCCGTCTCCGGCACCCGGGAGGACCGCGTCATCGAGTACGTCGACCACCTCCACGAGCACTTCGCCGACCCGGCCGTCGTCGTCGACGGCCGCTACCGCGCACCCGAGGCCCCCGGCTTCTCCGCGCGGATGCACCCCGAGTCGCTGGCCGCGCACCGCTACCCCGACGGCCCCGTATGGCGGGCCGTGGCGCAGCAGGACGCCCGGCGGGACCAGGGGAGCTGAGCCCCGTGCCCGGCGCACCCCGCATCGCACCCCTCACCGCACCCCACGCCGCGCGGCCGGCCCCCCGGCACGCCGCGGCCCGAGCCGAACCCTCCAGCCGTACACCCGAGACGAACGACGGGACGGGACTCCCATGCTGACTCGCAGACTCCGCACGACCGCCGTCGCGGCCTGCACCACGCTCCTCGCAATCGCCCCGCTCGCCGCCTGCAACCGCGGCAACGACGCGGCCGGCGCCGACGGCCAGGTCGGCATCGACATGCCGCGCACCGACAGCGACTTCTGGAACTCCTACCACCAGTACCTGAAGAAGGGCGTCTCGGACGGCGTGGTCGACGCCCTGCCGATCACCAACTCGCAGAACGACATCGGCAAGCTCGTCGCCAACGTGCAGGCGTTCACCGACCAGGGCGCCGACGCCGTCATCATGGCGCCGCAGGACACCGGCGCCGTCGCCTCCACCCTGGAGCGGCTGGCGGAGGAGGACATCCCCGTCGTCAGCGTCGACACCCGCCCCGACAAGGGCGACGTCTACATGGTCGTACGGGCCGACAACGAGGCGTACGGCATCAAGGCGTGCGAGTACCTCGGCGAGCAGCTCGGCGGCAAGGGCAAGGTCGTGGAGTTCCAGGGCGACCTGGCCTCCATCAACGGCCGCGACCGCTCGGTGGCGTTCAAGAAGTGCATGGACGAGAAGTACCCCGGCATGGAGGTCTTCGAGCTGCCCACCGAGTGGAAGGGCGACGTGGCCTCCGCCAAGCTGCAGAGCGTGCTGGCCAAGGAGAAGTCGATCGACGGCATCTACATGCAGGCCGGCGGCGTCTTCCTGCAGCCGACCCTCGCGCTGCTGGAGCAGAAGAACATGCTCAAGCCCGCCGGCGAGGACGGCCACATCACGATCGTCTCCAACGACGGCATCCCCGAGGAGCTGGACGCCATCCGCGCCGGCGAGATCGACGCCACCGTCTCCCAGCCCGCCGACCTCTACGCCGAGTACGCGCTCTTCTACGCCCAGCAGGCCCTGAAGGGCAAGGAGTTCAAGCCCGGCAAGACCGACCACGGCTCGAAGATCGTCAAGATCCCGAACGGCCTGGAGGACCAGCTGCCCGCCCCGCTGGTCACCAAGGAGAACGTCGACGACCCCGAGCTGTGGGCCAACCAGCTCGAAAAGCAGGGCTGAGCCGTGCCCGCGGCGCCCCCCGCCGTACGCGCCGACGGCGTCGTCAAACGCTTCGGTCCCACGCTCGCGCTCGACGGCGTGCACCTGGAGGTCGCGGCCGGCGAGGCGCACGCCCTCGTCGGCCGCAACGGCGCCGGGAAGTCGACCCTCGTCTCCGTGCTCACCGGCATGGAGCGCCCCGACACCGGCACGGTCGCCTTCTCCGGCGAGAGCGCGCCGCCGTTCGGCGACACGGCGGCGTGGCGCGCCCGGGTCGCCTGCGTGTACCAGAAGCTCATGATCGTGCCGGACCTCACGGTCGCCGAGAACCTCTTCCTCAACCGCTTCACCGGCACCGGCGCCATCAACTGGCGCCGGCTGCGCACCCGCGCCCGCGAGCTGCTGGCGACGTACGGCGTGGACGTGGACCCCTCGGCGCGGGCGAAGGACCTCGGCGTCGAGCAGCGGCAGTTCGTGGAGATCGCGAGGGCCCTCAGCTTCGGCGCCCGGCTGATCATCCTCGACGAGCCGACGGCCCGGCTCGACGCCGGCGGCATCGACCGGCTCTTCGGCAAGCTGCGCGAACTCCAGCGGCAGGGGGTCGCCTTCCTGTTCATCTCCCACCACCTCCAGGAGGTCTACGAACTCTGCGACACCGTCACCGTCTTCCGCGACGCCCGGCACATCCTCACCGCACCGGTCTCCGGGCTGGCGAAGGAGGACCTGGTCGCGGCGATGACCGGCGAGGGCGCGCCCCCCGGTGCCGCGGGCACCGCCGGGTCGGCCGCGTTCCCGCGGCAGGCGGCGGCCGGCAGCGGCGCCGAGCCCGTGCTGC
>NZ_JACBXC010000447.1 GCF_013870535.1 Streptomyces phytophilus
CCGGCCGGCCCGTGATCCACCCGCCCCAGCAACCGGGGGGCGGGAGGCGTAGGCCGTCTCCCGCCCCCGGGTTCCGCCCACGCGCCCGTCAGGACCTGCCTCGTTGACTGATCCTTCCGCCGCGCCGATGACGGTGAAGTTCCCGCACCGCTCCCGCCGCGGCATCCTCCTCGGACTCTCGCTGCCCCAACTCGTCCTCGTCTCCAGCATGCTGGCGCTGCTGCTGATGACGGTGGTGACCACCGGGCTGCTCGGCGCCGTCGCCCTGGCCCCACTGTGGGCGGCCTCCGCTGCGCTGGTCGCGGTACGCCGGCACGGCCGCTCCCTTATCGACTGGGCGCCGATCGTCGCCGGCTACGCACAACGCCGGCGCACCGGGCAGACCCTGTGGCTCGCCCGGCCCGTCACCCGTCCCCGGCACGACGGCATCCTGCACCTGCCCGGCGCCGCCGCCTCCCTGAAGGTGGTCACCCCCGGCGGCTCGGGCCCAAGGGCAGCGGCCGTGCTCGATCCCCACCGGCACACGCTGACAGCGATCGCCCGCGTCACCGGCCGGGCATTCGTCCTTCTCGACCCCGCCACACAGAACTACCAGGTGGCCGGCTGGGGACGCGCCCTGGCCGGGATCGCCCGATCCGGGCACATCGCCACCATGCAGGTCCTGGAGCGCACCATCCCGGACAGCGGCGACGGGCTGACCCGGCACTGGACCGACGCCGCGCAGGCCCAGGCCCGGGCTTCGCTCGCCGGCCAGATCTACTCCGAACTCCTCACCTCCGCCGGCCCCGCCGCCGCCCCGCACGAGACCTACCTGGCCATCTCCCTCGACCTGAAAGCCGCCCGCCGCCTGATCAGCCAGGCCGGCGGCGGGCTGCCCGGCGCGTTCACCGTCATGACGCAGACGACCACCTCCGTCGCCCAGGCCGCCCGCAACGCCGGGCTTCAGGTCGCCGGCTGGCTGACCACACGGGAGATCGCCGCCGTCGTCCGCACCGCCTACGACCCGAACGCGCTCGCCGCGCTCCAGCAGTGGTCGACCACCGGCCGCGCCGAAGCCGAGCCCGCCGCCGCCGGGCCCGTCGTCCAAGTCGAGGAGTACGACCGGCTCGCCACCGACAGCGCACGGCACACCACCTACTGGGTGGAGAACTGGCCCCGCACCCAGACGACTCCGGGATTCCTGCACGGGCTGATGTTCACACCCGGCGTGCGGCGCACCCTGTCGCTGATCTACGTCCCGCAGGGCCTGCAAGCCGCGCTGCGCGACGTCCAGCGCAAGAAGGCCGCCATCATCGCGGACGCGACCGAGCGCGCCCGTCGCGGGCAGGTCGACAGCGAGGAAGACTCCGTCGAATACGCCGACGTCAAAACCCGCGAACGCCAACTCCTGGCCGGGCACGCGGACGTGGCCCTGACCGGGCTGGTCACCGTCACCGCCGCCACCGACGCCCTCCTCGACGCCGCCTGCGCCCAGATCGAAACCCACGCCGCCGGCACCGGCGTCGACCTGCGGCGCCTGAACTACCAGCAGCCCGACGCCTTCACGATCACGGCACTGCCGCTCGCCCGCACCGCCCTGTGACCACCACGAACGCCTCACCGGCCGCAGGTGGCCTGTTCACCGCCCCTGCCTCGGGCAGGAAGGACCACTTGTGACCTCGCGCATGCACACCGACGACGCGCACCCCTACCTCCGCGCCGCCAGCGCCGGCATCCGCCACCACACCCGCGCCCTGACACGTCCGGGGACAGAGCCGGCCGCCCCGGCGGACCGCCTGCATCTCGACGTACTGCACGCACACCTGACCGCCGTGCACCAGCTCCTGGACCACCTCGCCGAGACCACCCGGCCCCGGCATCCATCAGCCGGCCGCCGCCTGGCCGCCGCGCACACCCGCCTGTGGCAAGCCGCCGCCGAACTCCACGACGCCTTCCACCTACTGCCCAGCCCCACCGCGGCAGACGACGCCGACGCCCGAGCGTGCCGTCCGGAACGGCTGCCCGAAGGGCCGCCGGTGCTCACGATCTGCCAGCGCCACCTCGCCGCCGGGCACAGCATCCGCCGCAAGACCACCCCCACCGACCACCGGCAGCCCCACACCACCACCTGCACGCGATGAACCACCGGCCCGCCCGACGCGCCATCCGAGCCTCCGCCTCACCGCTGTTCACCCCCCACGGAACCGACCGCGCCGACCGCAAGGCAGCCCGCCGCCGCCTCGCCGAAGCCACTGCCGAGGCACATGCCCAGGCCGGCACCCAGCAGACGGACCGCGCACCGGCCACGGGCGAGGCAACGGCCGCGCTCTACCCTCCGAGTGGACGCCCCGGGCCCGCCTCCGCCCGCAACAACCGGCTGAAGCTGCCCGCCCACCGCATGACCACCGCAGTGGCCGCCGGCGCGTATCCCTTCCTCGCCGAAGGCGGCCTCAGTGCCGACGGCATCTACATCGGCACCGACGTCCACGCTGCAGCGTCGTTCACGTTCGACCCCTTCGAGCTATACGGCAAGGTCGAGGGCTTCACGAATCCGAACCTCATGCTGGCCGGGGTGATCGGCCAGGGGAAGAGCGCCCTGGCCAAGAGCATCGCGCTGCGCTCGCTGGCCTTCGGATACCGCGTCTACATCCCGTGCGACCCCAAGGGGGAATGGACGCCGGTCGCCGCCGCTCTGGGCGGCCGGACCGTCGCTCTCGGGCCCGGGCTGCCCGGCCGGCTCAACCCTCTGGACGCCGCCGCACGCCCCGACGGCGTTGGCGAGACGGACTGGGCCGGGGAAATCCGCAAACGGCGGCTGCTCCTGCTGGGCTCCCTGGCCCGCACCGTCCTGGGCCGGGACCTGATGCCCATGGAACACACCGCCCTGGACATCGCCCTCGACCGCACCATCACCCACGCCGCCGGCACCCGCCGGCCGCCGCTCCTCGGCGACATCGCCGCCGCCCTCAACAACCCCCGCGTACTCCACGAAGCCGTGGAAGCCGGGACGGTGTCGGGACACCTTGCAGAAGCGGCCCGTGACCTCGCGCACGCCATGCGCCGCCTCGTTCACGGTGACCTGGCCGGCATGTTCGACGCCCCCTCCACCGTCAGCTTCGACCCGAACGCGCCGATGCTCACCATCGACCTGTCCCGGCTCGGCGGCGCCGGCGACGACACCGCCCTTGTCCTGGCGATGACCTGCGCCTCAGCCTGGATGGAAGCAGCCTTGGCCGACCCGCGCGGTGGCCGGCGCTGGATCATCTACGACGAGGGATGGCGCCTGATGCGGCACGTCGGGCTGCTGCAGCGCATGCAGGCGCAGTGGAAGCTGAGCCGCGGCCTGGGCATCGCCAACATGCTGATCATCCATCGGCTGTCCGACCTGCTCACCGCCGGCGACACCGGCTCACACAGCCGCGCCCTCGCCGAGGGCCTCCTCGCCGACTGCTCCACCCGCATCATCTACCGCCAGGAGGCCGACCAACTCCACACCGCCGCCGCCCTCCTGGGCATGACGTCCGTCGAGACCGACGCCGTCTCCCACCTGGGCCGCGGCCGGGGCCTTTGGAAAGTCGCCGATCGCAGCTTCATCGTGCAGCACCTCCTGCACCCCCACGAACTGACGCTGTTTGATACCGACGCCCGCATGCACTGAAACCTGTCAGCTCACGCCAAGCGATGCAGGAATTCCAGCGGACGTATACCCTTTCGGCACGAATGCCCCTCCTGGCACCGCCACGTGCGCAAAGACAACAAGGATGGCCAAGACACGGCGCCCCTCTCATGCAGCACTTCCTACACGGGCGCGAACTGCGAATGACCCACGAGGTATCGATGTGAGGTCCCGGTTTCCCGGCCTTCAGACCTACTTTCCTCGCACACTGCTGCGCAGCGACCAGATGGCACCTACCAGCGAGAGCGGAAGACCGATGAGAATGACAATATAGCCAGGCGAGCCAACCCCGTCCCTCGAATCGTCCGGGTCTCCATTCGCAGCACCGATCGAGTCCACAAGGCGCTCGATCTCGGCTCTATTGCCACTGGACAAACCATCCACTCCCAGTTCAAGCGCCAAGTCTACAACTCCTTGTTCCTCTTTGGCTGTAAATGGCGTTCCCTCTTGAATGGTGTCCCTGGCCAGGGACAGGGAAAGAGATACATGGCACCGGATCCCCCGTGCGACTATCCAGGTAGATCGAGTCGCCCGAACACCCGCCTTCCGAATCGACGAAGGCAACCTGGTACTCACTTGCGGCTGCAATTCTGTCATTGATTCCGTAGGCAGCCAAGATGAGCCCAATGACGAAGCAGGCTAAAGGTTGTCTCGTAACCGTGTGGTCGGGTGCGCATTGGTCTGGTCGTGCAAGTGTCGACCATCACCCGCTGTGTCGCTTCATGTCGCCGCGTGGTGGTGCCAGTTCCGCACCCGGCCAACGTCTGCGAGTTCGCGCCCTTCTGTACCGCGTTTTGTTCAGCGTAGTTCGTGTGTGGTC
>NZ_JACBXC010000448.1 GCF_013870535.1 Streptomyces phytophilus
TCGGCGAACCGCCCGACGCGCTCCGTCCCCGCCTGCTGCGCGGCGTCCCGCGCCAGCGGGAAGCGCTCCGACGCCGTCCCCAGGTCCGCGGTCCAGATCCCGAAGATCCCGGTCATCAGCAGGCCCCAGGCCCGCTCCTCGCAGACCGCGGGGGCCAGGTCGAGCCCCTTGTCGATCCAGTGCCGGCCCTCGGACAGGGTGCCCGCGGCCCGCCAGTACGGCGCGAGCTGGGCCGCCAGCCACAGGCCGTCGCGGGCCCGCTCGGGGGTGTCGTACGCGTAGGCCATGGCGACCCTGAGGTCGGCGATCCGGTCCCGTACGGCCGCGTGCAGCCCGGGCTGCGCCGGGGTCAGCAGCTCGTCCCAGAAGCGCTGCCCCAGCTCCCGCATGGACGCCAGGTGCCGTTCGCGTACGGCCTCGACGTCACCGGCGCGGGCCAGCCAGTCAGCGCCGTACTCGCGGATGGAGTCCAGCAGCCGGTAGCGGTCGCCGTCCTCGCCGGTGCGCTGGACAACGGACTTGTCGACGAGCCCGATCAGCGCCGGCAGCACGTCCTCGCGCGCCAGCTTCCCGCCCGCGCACACCCGCTCGGCGGCCGAGACGTCGAAGGAGCCGGCGAAGACCGACAGCCGGGCCCACAGCAGCCGCTCGTGTGCGGTGCACAGCTCGTGGGACCAGCCGATGGCGGTACGGAGCGTCTGGTGCCGGGTGTGCGCGGTGCGCCGGCCGCCGGTCAGCACCTCGAAGCGGCGGTCCAGCCGGGTGGCCAGCTCCGCGAGCGGCACCGCGCGCAGCCGGACCGCGGCCAGCTCCAGCGCCAGCGGCATCCCGTCGAGCCGGCCGACGAGGGCGAGCAGCTGCGCGCGGTTGGCGTCGGTGACGGCGAATCCCGGGACCACGGACGCCGCGCGCTGCACGAACAGCTCCAGCGACTCGGCGGGGTCCAGCGGCGCTATCGTCAGGCAGCGCTCGCCCGGCACGTCGAGCGGCTGCCGGCTGGTGGCGAGCACGCTGACGCCGGGGGCCTCGCGCAGCAGCACGTCGGAGAGCATCGCGCAGGCGTCGAGCAGGTGCTCGCAGGTGTCGAGGAGGATCAGCAGCTGGCGCTCGCGCAGATGCGCCACCATCGCGTCCAGCGTGCCCATGCCCGGCTGCTCGGGCAGCTCCAGCACCGCGGCGAGCGAGGTGAGCAGCAGCTCCGGGTCCCGCAGCCCCGACAGCTCGGCCAGCCACACGCCGTCCGGGAAGCGGGCGGTGAGCCCGGCGGCGGCGCGCATCGCCGTGCGGCTCTTGCCGACCCCGCCGGGGCCGGCCAGCGTGACGAGCCGCGATCGCGCCAACTCGGCGCGGATCAGGGCGATCTCCTCCGTCCTGCCGACGAAGCCGGTGAGCTCCACGGGGAGTTCACCGCCGCGCCGCTGGCCGAAGCCGAATCCCATGGCACCCCCGGGGCAGTCGTCCACGTCGTGGTCGCGGTCCCACCACAGCGTACGCAGATAACTGCACAGCGTGTAGGCCGCGCGACCACCCTCACCCGTTCGGGACGACGGCGCCGGCGGGAGGTGGTAAGGGAGCCGGTACGGGGCCGGGGGAGGGGCCCCCGGGGCGCGGTCGTAGGCTGCACGGGTGAATGGGAAGCTGTGGCAGATCGAGCCGTCCGGACCGCTGCGCGGCGACGTCACCGTGCGCGGCGCCAAGAACGCGGTCAGCAAGCACATGGTGGCCGCGATGCTGGGCTCCGGGCCGAGCACCATACGCAACGCGCCCGACGTCGGCGAGGTCGGCATCACCGCCCGGATGCTGGAGCACGTGGGCACGAAGGTCGAGCGCACCGACGGCGAGGTCACCGTCGTGCCGGGACCGGTGGCGGACCCGAGCGTCGACAAGGCGTTCACGGGGCTCAACCGCATCCCGATCCTGCTGCTCGGGCCGCTGCTGCACCTGACCGGCGAGGCGTTCGTGCCGATGGTCGGCGGCGACCCCATCGGCCGCCGTCCGGTCGACTTCCACCTGGACGCGCTGCGCCGCTTCGGCGCCGAGGTGGAGCTGGCGGAGGACGGCATCCACGCCCGCGCCGCCCGGCTGCGCGGCACCCGCGTCGACCTGCCGTACCCCAGCGTCGGCGCCACCGAGACGGTGCTGCTGACCGCCGTACGGGCCGAGGGCCGCACCGTCATCCGCAACGCCGCCACCGAGCCGGAGATCGTCGAGCTGGCGCTCTTCCTCCAGCGGATGGGCGCGCGGATCTCCCTCTACCCGGACCGCCGCATCGTCGTCGAGGGCGTCGACGCGCTCGGCGGCGCCACCACCCGGCTGGGCGGCGACCGGATCGAGGCGTTCTCCTACCTGGTCGCCGGGCTGGTCACCGGGGGAGAGGTGCGGGTGCACGGCTGCCCGCAGGACCGGCTGGTGACGCCGATCACCACGCTGGCGCGGATGGGCGCCCGGTTCGAGATCACCGACGAGTGGATCAGCGCGTCGGCCCCGCGCCCGCTGCGCGCCGCGGCCGTGCAGACCGACACCCACCCGGGCTTCGCCACCGACTGGCAGACCCCGCTGATGGTGCTCTTCACGCAGGCCGAGGGGATGTCGGTGCTGCACGAGACGGTGTACGAGAACCGGCTGGCGTACGTCTCCGCGCTGCAGGGCATGGGCGCCGAGATCGAGGTGTACGACACCTGCCTGGGCGGCCCCGCCTGCCGCTACCACGACACGGGCGCGCTGCACTCCGCCGTCGTGCGCGGCGTCAGCAGCCTGCGCGGCGGCGACGTCACGATGCCCGACATCCGCGCCGGGTTCTCCGCCGTGCTGGCCGCGGCGGTCGCCACCGGCGGCTCGACGCTGCGCGGGGTGCACCACATCGAGCGCGGCTACCACCGGCCCGTCGAGCAGTTCCGCGCGCTCGGCCTGGAGCTGCGCAGCCGCGAGGAGTAGCGCACCCGGGGGTGCGCGGGGCCGGGCGTACGGCATACGGGATACGTCGTCCGGGACGGGAACCGGGAGGGGACGGACGTGGAGTGGTGGTGGGTGGCTGCCGCCGTGCTGCTGGGCGGGGCCGGGGTGGTGGCCGCGGGCTTCCGGCAGGCGGACGACTCGCCGCGGCGGCTGTCGGGGCGCTCGCAGCGCGCGGCGCGCGGCCTGTCCGTGGTGCTGATCGGCGTCGCGGTCTTCTTCGGGCTGCTGGTGGCGGTGGGCAAGTTCCTGCTCACGACGGGGAACGGCGGGCTGTGAGCTGCGCCAGCATCCGGCGCTGCCGCCGGTGGCCGACCGTCTCGTAGCCGACGACGGGGACGAACGGGGCGAGTACCACCACCAGCAGGCAGACGGCGACCGGCAGGTCCGCCGCGCCCATCAGCACCGCCGCGCCCAGCACCGCCAGCGTCAGGGTGGACTGGAGCAGGTGGTAGCGGTCCCCGCCGGACAGCAGCAGGGCGTGCAGCAGGTAGACGACGAGCAGGTACAGGCCGACGGGCAGCGCCAGGGCGAGCACCACGGCGACCTCGCCGATCTCCGCGTCGTGTTCCAGGTACAGCCCGGCCACGTGCAGCCCCGCGCCGGCGCCCGCGATGGCGGCGAACAGCGGGATGTGCCCGTAGCCGAAGAGGTAGCCGCGGGTGCGCCGGTGCACCAGGATGTCGCCGAAGGGCGTCGTGAAGTACACCCACCACATGCCGAAGGTCAGCCCGACGCCGGCGACGACGACGGCCACGGCGTTCGCCGACCACTCGGCGCCGTCCGGGCCGCCGAGGAGGCCGCCGGACGACGCGACGGTGCCGACCACGGCCTCGCCCAGGGTGATGATCGCGAAGAGGCCGTACCGCTCGGCGACATGGTGCGGGTGCCAGGGCGTCCCGCCCGCGCCGCCCTGGGTCAGCACCGGCAGCAGCAGTTCCATCGCCGCGAGCACGCCGAAGGCGGCGACCACCGGCCCGAACGGCAGCTTCGAGAACGCCACCGCGAGCCAGCCCGCCTGGACGGCCACCGTCCAGCGGATCGTGGCCATGCCCACCCGGCGGTACGCGGGCGCCTCCCGGGCGGCGCGCCACCACTGCGCCACCATCGCGATCCGCATCACGACGTACCCGATCGTGATCGCCCGCATCTCCAGGTGGTCGCCGTCCGCCACCGAGTGGAACATCGGCGGCAGGCCGAGCGCGAACACCACGACGCCGATCATCTGCAGCATGGTCAGCGACCGGTAGAGCCAGTCGTCGGTGCCGAACGCGGACGCGAACCAGCTGAAGTTGATCCACGCGTTGCTGATGGCGAACATCGCCAGCGCGAACGCAGCCACCGCCCGCCCGGGGTGGTCCCCGGCGGACATCTCGGCGAGGAACGACGCGGCGGTGCCGACGGCGACCACGAACGTCAGGTCGAACAGCAGCTCAAGGGGCGTCGCCACCCGGCCGCGCTCGTCGGGATCACGGCCCGTCATCGGCACCCGGCTGTGCGCCACCCGCCCGCCGGCGCCGGTG
>NZ_JACBXC010000449.1 GCF_013870535.1 Streptomyces phytophilus
GGTCGCCAATACGGTCTCCGGCGGCGTCCAGTTCGGGCCCCTGCTCCAGGGCCGGGACTTCACCGTGCAGCTGCCGCCGCGGATCACCCCGGCGCTCGCCGGGCTGCCGGCGCCTTCGGCGACGTTCACGGGCCGCGGCGAGGCCGTCGAACGGCTGCTGGCAGACCTGGCGCCCGCGGACGTGGCGGACGCCGGGGTATCCGGCGGTGGGCAGCGGGCGGTGCTCGTCACGGCCGTCGCCGGGCTGGCGGGGATCGGCAAGACCGAACTCGCCCTGCAGACCGCCACCCGGGCGCTCGCGGAACCCGGGTGGTTCCCCGGCGGCGTGCTCTTCACCGACCTCTCCGGCTACCACCCCGACCCCGACCGGCGCGTCACCCCGGAACGGGCCCTGGAGGGCCTCCTGCGCGCCCTCGGCGTACCCGGCGAGCACATCCCCCACGGCCTCCAGGACCGCCGGCGCCTCTACCGCAGCGCCCTGGCCGCGTACGCCGCCGAGGGCCGCCGGCTGCTCGTCGTCGTCGACAACGCCTCCGACACCGAGCAGGCCCGGCCGCTGCTGCCCACCGACGGCGTGACCGCCGCCCTCGTCACCTCCCGCCACACCCTCGACGGCCTCGGCGCCCGCCTCCACGACCTCGACACCCTCGACGCCCCCGCCTCCGCGGCCCTCCTCGACCAGGCCCTGCGCCACGCCCGTGGCGACGCCGACACCCGCTTCGCCGACGACCCGGCCGGCACCGCCACGATCGCCCGCCTCTGCGCCGGCCTGCCGCTGGCCCTGCACATCGCCGCCGCCCTGCTGGCCGTGGCGCCGCACCGCTCCGCCGCGTCGCTGGCCGCCGCCCTCGGCGAGGAGCACCGGCGGCTGGGGACCCTGACCCGCCCCGACCGCGCGGTCCGCGCCGCCTTCGACCTGTCGTACGACTTCCTCGACCCCCCGTACGCCCGCCTCTTCCGCCTGCTCCCCCTCAACCCGGGCCCCGACGTGTCGACGGAAGCCGCCGCCCGCCTCGCCGGCACCGGCACCGCCGAGGCGGAGGCGCTGCTCCAGCACCTGGCGGAGGCGCACCTGATCGAGACGTCCCGCGACACGTGGGGGCGGTGGCGGATGCACGACCTGGTACGCCTGTACGCGGACGAACGCGGCGGCGAGGACGGCGGCGGCGCGGAGCGCCGCGGCGGGGACGGCGGTGGCGGGGACGAGGACGAGCGCCCGGCCGCCCGGACCCGCCTGTACGACCACTACCGGGAGACCACCCGAGCGGCCGCCACCCACTTCAGCCCCGCCGCCGACGACCACGACCCCCGCTTCCGCGACCGCGCCGCCGCGCTGGCGTGGCTGGACGCCGAGCATCCCAACCTGGTGGCCACCGCCACCACGGCCGCGGCCCTCGGGCACGTCGACGCCACGGCCGAACTCACCTTCGACCTCGCCGAATACCTCGACGATCGCCGCTGCTTCGAAGACGGCCACGCGCTCGCCGGCCTCACCCTGGCCATCTGCCGGGAGGCGGGTGACCGCCATGGCGAGAGCGTGGCCCTGGGCATCCTCGGGTCGGCGCTGCGGCAGCTGCGCCGGTTCGAGGAGGCGATCGACGCCCACGTGCGGGCCGCCGCCATCCGGGAGGAGATCGGCGACCTCGGAGGCCGGAGCAGCGAACTGGGCGATCTCGGGACCGCGCTCGCCGAGGCGCGCAGGTTCGACGAGGCGATCGACGTCCTCACCGGGGTCGCGGCGTACGCCGGGGAAGCCGGCGAACGCCGCCATGAGGCGATGGCGCTGGGCAACCTCGGGGCCGCGCTGACCGAGGCGCGCAGGTTCGAGGAGGCGATCGGCGTCCTCACCGGGGTCGTGGCGTACGCGCGGGAAGTCGGCGACCTCGTCTTCGAAGGCAGGGCGCTGAACAATCTCGCGACCCCGCTGGTGCAGTCGAGCAGGTTCGAGGAGTCGATCCAGGCGCGCACCCGCGCGGTCGCCATCCACCGGCAACTCGGCGACCGCCACGGCACGAGCGGAGCGCTGCACAACCTGGGGGCCGATCTGATCCGCATGGACCGGGCCGAGGAGGCGATCGGCGTCCTCGGTGAGGCCGCCGACACCTTCGGGGATCTCGGCGACCGCTACCGCGAGGGCATGGCCTTGAACGCCCTCGGCTCCGCGCTGGCGCTCACGGGCAGGTTCGAGGAGATGTTCGGAGTCGTCGAGCGGGCCGTCGCCCTTCTCCGGGACCTCGGCGACCGCCACGCGGAGTGCCGCGCGCTGGGCAACCACGGCGCCGCTCTGCGGCAGGTGGGCAGGCTCCGGGAAGCCGTCGCCGTCCTTGCCGGGGCGCTGTCCGGCTTCCGGGACCTCGACGACCGGCACGGCGAAGGGCCCCTGGCCGACATGCTCGCCGGCGCCCTGGCCGAGGCATGCTCCCGGGCGTCCGTCGATGCCGCCGAAGCGGCCGCCGCGTACGGGGTGTTACTCGCCTCCCGCCGCCGGCTGTCCGGCGAGGACCACCCAGACACCTACGCCGTCCGGGACCGCGCCGCCCACTGGCGCGGCGAAGCCGGCGACGCCGCCGGTGCGGCCGGCGACCTGGCCGGACTGCTGGCGGCCATGACGCAGTCCCTCGGCCCCGGCCACGGCGACGTCCGGGCCGTCCGCGCCCGGCACGCCCACTGGACCGCGCGGGCCGCCGCGCGGCCTCAGCGGTAGCAGTACGAGTCCGACGAGGCGTCCCCGCCCTGCAGATGCGTCTGGTGTACGCGCCGCCCCCGGAACTCCGCCCCGTGCGGGAAGAAGCGCCGGTCCACCGCCAGGCCGCCCGACTCCGGGTCCGCGTCCAGCTTGATCAGCCACGGGTCGATCCCGTCCGGGTAGAACTGGTCGTCCCAGGAGCCGTAGAGGGAGTTGGTCAGGTAGACGCGGCGTCCGTCGCGGCTGAGTTCGACCATCTGCGGCCCGCCCGTCAGCGGGGTGTCCGGCGCCGCCGGGTGCGGCGTGCGGGCGGTGATGCCGCCGAGGCGGGCGGAGGCCGTGCGGCGGGGCTGGAAGGGGTCGCTGACGTCGTACTGCAGCAGTTCGCCCGTGCCCCACGCCGAGACGTACAGCCAGCGGTCGTCGACCGACAGGTTGATGTCCGTCACCAGCGGCGGCACCGCGCCGAAGGGCCGCAGGGCGGGCGGCAGTTCCGCCGGGTCCGCGGGCTCGGCGGGGATGGTGATCACCTTGCGTACGGTGAAGTCCCCGCCGGCCGCGTCGCGGTGCCACAGCCACACCGACGCCGACAGGTCCGTCACGTTCACCACCACCCCGGCGAACCCCCACGTCGCCCCCGGGTCGTGCGCGGGGCGCAGCTCCAGCACCATCTGGTGCTCGTCGCCGAGGTCGGCGCGCTGGAGGTGGCGGCCCGTGCCCAGCTCCCAGAAGTGCAGCGCGTGGCCGTACTTGCGGCCCAGGAGCAGCTCCGGGTCCAGGCCCTCCTCGACCATCGACGGGGTGCCCCACTCGCTGGTCACCGCGACGTCGTGGTTCAGGTGCCACCACACGTCGTACGCGAGCTGCTGCGGGCCCCGGTCCGTCTCCCAGGCGCGCAGCACGTCGAACGTCTCGTGGTCCAGCAGTGCGACGCCGCCGGGGCCGTCCGTGCCGTCGGCGCTGCCGAGGCAGGAGAGGAAGACGCCCTCGGGGCCGCAGTGCAGGGTGTGGGGGCGGGAGTAGCCGGCCTGGGCGGCGAGTTCGTCCGCCGGCACGGTCTTGAGCAGCCGCGGGTGCGCCGGGTCGGGGTGGGTGTCGAAGACGTGCAGGCGGGAGGAGCGCAGGCCGGGGGCGATGAGGTAGCGGCGCTCGGGGTTGTGGTGGTCGGCGTGGGCCAGGGCGCTGGAGCAGGCGTTCCAGCCGAAGTGGTGCAGTTCGTCGCCCAGGGTGGGCAGTTCGGTGACGCCGACGACCGTGCCGTACGAGGCGGAGGCCGGATCGGTGTCGAGGGTGAACAGGGCGTCGGGGCGGCGGGCGCCGCGGTCGAAGCCGACGACGTACGCCAGGCGTTCCGGCGGCGCGGCGGCGGCGTCGGCGGGGGTGCGGTAGAGCGTGGGGTCGGCGGGGTGGCCGCCGTGGTGGGCGTGGGGGTGCGCAGGTGCGTGGTCGCCGTGGTCCGTCGTCATATGCCACTCCGCGTGCTCGGGGGTACGCGCAACGTAGCCGCGGGCTCGCGGCGGCCGTAAGGGCCGGTCGGGCCCGGCCACGTACCCGCAACACCCCCGCAACAACCGGCCGTCGGCCCGCGCGCCGTACCCGCCCCCGGCACCCGGCGCCCCGGATCCCGCTCACCCTCGGAGCACGCTCACCCCCGCGCCCCGCTCACCCCCGGGCCCCGCTCAGCCCTCGGGCCGCGCCGCCAGCCTGCCGCCCTCCTCCCGCAGCGCTCCCACCATCGCCCTCGCCTGCGCCGACGCCTCCGCCCGCGTCAC
>NZ_JACBXC010000045.1 GCF_013870535.1 Streptomyces phytophilus
GAGTTCGGCGGCCAGCACGCGCTCGGCCTCGGCGTAGGCGGAGCGCGCCTCGGTCGTACGGCCCGAGTCGTGCAGCGCGCGTACGAGCATCCGCCACAGGTCCTCCCGCAGCGGATCCTCGGTGAGCCGGGAGCGCAGCTCGGCGAGGAGGAGCGCGTAGTCCCGCAGCCGCAGCCGGACCCCGAGGCACTCGTCGACCGCGGTCGCGCGCAGCTCCTCAAGCCTGGTGACGCCGGGGTCCCAGATCACGCTCGCCGGTACGTCCTGGAGCACGCCGCCGCGCCAGAGGCCGAGCGCCGTCTCGTAGCCGTGCAGCGCGGCGACGTCGTCGCCCCGGTCGCGGGCCGCGCGGGCCCGGTCCAGGTGTCGTTCGAAGAGCAGCATGTCGACGTCGTCCGGCGCCACATCGATCGCGTAGCCGGAGGGCTCGGTCCGCAGCCCCGCGGCGGAGATGCCCGCGGCGGACAGCGCCCGGCGCAGGTTGCGGACGTACGTGCGGACGTTGGCCACGGCCGACGGCGGTGCCCCGCCCGGCCACAGCACCTCCGTCAGCACGTCGACGGAGACGAAGCGGCCGGGCTGGAGCAGCAGCGTCGCGAGCGCCGCCCGCGGCTTCGGCCCGCCGATGCGGACCGGGACGCCTTCCGCCCACACACGCAGCGGCCCCAGGAGTCCGAACGTCGGCTCCCCCATCCACGTACCTCCGTGTCGGCGGCGTGTCGTCGGTGGTACGCGCCCGGAACCGGAACTCGTCTCACCGACCGGCCTCGACAGTCATGGACATGACCCAGTGTGTCAACCCCGCCCCGGCCCGCGGGCGGGAGCCGGTCCCCGCAGGCCGGCCCCGGTCAGGACTGCCGGGGGAGGCGGGCGAGTTGGCGGGACTGGGCCACCAGGCGGTCGGCCGAGTCCCAGATCTCCGCGTCCTCCTCCATGTAGCCGCCCGCCACGTTGCGCGTCGTGTGGATCACCCGCAGCCGGCCCGGCGCGGGGCTCGCGCGTACGTGGGCCGTCAGTTCCAGCGTCGGGGCCCAGCCGATCACGCCCAGGTCGAAGCTGACCGGGGGGAGGATGTCGAGCACCGTCAGGAGGAGCAGGGGGTCCGGGTCGCGGGTCTCGGGGAGGCGGAACCAGCCCTTCATCTCGCCGCGGCCCGACGGGGCGCCGACCGCCCAGCCCACGCACGACGGGTCCAGCCGGAGGTCGGTGCGGGTCAGCATCGGGGACTCCGCGCGGAACTCCGGCGGAGCCGCGTGGCTGCCTATGCACTCCTCCACCGGGGCCAGCGCGGGCGGCTTCGCGGACGTGCGGACGTCGTCGGGCTGGTCGGCGAGGGCGCCGTACGCCGCCAGGACGCGCAGCCGGGGGGCCGGCAGCCCGGTCTCCGGGTCCTGCTGGAGGAGTTCCGCGGCGCCGTGGGAGACGGAGTTGCCGCGGCGGACCGTCTCGGTGCGGACGACCGCCGGGCCCGCGGTGGCGGTGGACAGGTAGTACGCGGAGACCGACAGGGGGTCCGGGTGGCCGGGGCGGTCGTCGCGGGGGGTGCCGAGTTCCGCGGACAGGGCGCGGGCCGTCATCGACAGCAGCACTCCGCCGTTGATGCCCTGGCCGACCTTCCATGCGCCGGGCAGGTCCGCGTCGTACGCGCCGGGCTCGCCCGGCCGCGGGTGGACGGCGGTCTCGCGGTCGAAGTCCGGGGGAGGGGTGCTGGTCATGGCGTGGTTCGCTTTCCTCGTGCGGTGGGTGGGCCGATCTCGAACGCCTCGCAGAGGCCGTCGAGTACGTCGTCGATGGTCTCCGCGCCGGTGGCCAGCGGCAGGGAGCCCCAGGACCACAGCTCGGCGGTGCCGTGCATGGCGGACCACAGGGCGCCGGTGAGCAGCCGCGGGTCGGCGTCCGCCCGCCAGTCCTCGGCCTGCCGGGCCTCGACGAGGCGGACGAGGTTCTCGAAGCCGCCGAGCGAGGCGCGGCCCAGTTCGCGGTCGTGCGGGTCGAGCAGGTCGCGGCGGAACATCAGCGCGAACATCTCGGGCCGGGCCACGGCGTACTCCACGTACGCGCGCGTGCCCGTACGCAGCCGCCGCGCCGGGCTCGCGTCCGCCGGCAGCTTCGCCAGCGCCTGGCCGACCCAGTCCTGCAACTCGTGGAACCCCTGGGTGGCGACGGCCGACAGCAGGGCCGCGCGGTGCGGGAAGTGCTTGAGCGGTGCGCCGTGCGAGACCCCGCAGCGCCGCGCGATGGCGCGCAGGGTGAGGGCGTCGACGCCTCGCTCGTCGAGTAGTTCGAGCGCGGCCTGGAGCAGGCGCGCACGGGTGTCCGCGGTCATGGTGGACAGTGTCTACCACGGAGGTGGACACTGTCCACCTCCCGTCCCGGCGGCTACAGCGCGATGCGGTGTTCGCCCGCGTAGACGTTCATGGTGTCGCCGCGCAGGAAGGCGACCAGTGTCATCCCGGTCTCGGCGGCGAGGTCGACGGCCAGGGAGGAGGGCGCCGAGACCGCGGCAAGTACGGGGATCCCGGCCATCGCGGCCTTCTGGGCCAGTTCGAAGGAGGCGCGGCCGGAGACCATCAGCACGGTGTCGCTCAGCGGGAGCCGGTCCTGCTGGAGAGCACGGCCGATCAACTTGTCGACGGCGTTGTGGCGGCCCACGTCCTCGCGCAGGTCGATCAGCTCCCCGTCCGGCGTGAACAGCGCGGCGGCGTGCAGGCCGCCGGTGCGGTCGAAGACCCGCTGCCCGGCCCGCAGCCGGTCCGGCAGCACGGCCAGCACCCCGGTCGTCAGCCGCATCCCGTCGTCCCGGGCGACCGGCCAGCGGGTGGTGGTGCGGACCGCGTCCAGGCTCGCCTTCCCGCACAGCCCGCACGACGACGTCGTAGAGAAGTTCCGCTCCAGCGTGATCTTCGGCAGCTCCACCCCGGCGGCCGGCCGGACATCCACGACGTTGTACGTGTTGCCGCCCTCGGCGCCGTCCACCGCCCCCGCGCAGTACGTCACCGACGCCAGTTCCTCGCCCCGCGCCAGCACCCCTTCGCTGACCAGGAACCCGGCCGCCAAGGCGAAGTCGTCCCCCGGTGTCCGCATCGTGATCGCCAGCGCCCGGCCCTCCAGCCGGATCTCCAGCGGCTCCTCCGCCACCAGCGTGTCCGCCCGCCGGTCCACCCGCCCCCCGCGCACCCGCACCACCGGACGCCGCACCGTCACCCGACCCATGCCGGTCAGCGTACGCCGCCGACAAGGACCCGACCTTTGTCCTGGCGGAGGAGAAAGTAGATACCGATTCCTGCAGAACTTCTTCCCTCAGTGGCGAAGCACTGCTACGTTCCCCGTTGAAAGTTGCAAGCCGACGACGGCGTACGACATCGCGTACGCGAAGCCGGGGAGGAGTGGCGTGAGGCGCATGACAGCTCGGCCCGCGAACGCGCACCAGGCGCGACTGCTCCGCCTGCTGCGTGACGGCGGTCCGAACTCCCGGGCGCAGCTCGGCGACCAGGTGGAACTGTCCCGGTCCAAGCTGGCGGTCGAGATCGACCGGCTGCTGCAGACCGGACTCGTGGTCGCCGACGGCCTCGCCGCCTCCCGGGGCGGACGCAGGTCGCACAACATCCGCCTGGCGCCCTCGCTGCGCTTCCTCGGTGTCGACATCGGCGCCACCTCCATCGACGTGGCGGTCACCAACGCGGAGCTGGAGGTGCTCGGCCATCTGAACCAGCCCATGGACGTGCGCGAGGGCCCGGTCGCGGTCTTCGAGCAGGCGCTGGCGATGGCGGCCAAGCTCCGCGCCTCCGGGGTGGCGGAGGGCTTCGACGGCGCCGGCATCGGCGTCCCGGGTCCCGTCCGCTTCCCCGAGGGCGTGCCGGTCGCGCCGCCGATCATGCCCGGCTGGGACGGCTTCCCGGTCCGCGAGGCCCTCAGCCAGGAGCTGGGCTGCCCGGTCATGGTCGACAACGACGTGAACATCATGGCCCAGGGCGAGCAGCACGCCGGCGTCGCCCGCGCCGTACGGGACTTCCTCTACGTCAAGATCGGTACCGGCATCGGCTGCGGCATCCTGGTCGGCGGCGAGGTCTACCGCGGTACGAACGGCAGCGCCGGCGACATCGGCCACATCCAGGTGGAGGTGGACGGGCGCCCGTGCGCCTGCGGTAACCGCGGCTGCCTGGAGGCGTACTTCGGCGGTTCGGCCCTCGCCCGGGACGCCGAGAGCGCCGCCCGCGAGGGCCGCTCCGCGCAGTTGGCCGCCCGGCTGGAGGAGACCGGCGAACTGGAGGCCAAGGACGTCGCCGTGGCGGCGACCGCCGGCGACGCGGTCGCGCTGGACCTCATCCGCGAGGGCGGCACCCGTACCGGCCAGGTCATCGCCGGCCTGGTCAGCTTCTTCAACCCGGGGCTCGTGGTCATCGGCGGCGGCGTCACCGGCCTCGGCCACACGCTGCTCGCCGCCATCCGCACCCAGGTCTACCGCCAGTCACTGCCGCTGGCGACCGGCAACCTCCCCATCGTGCTCGGCGAGCTGGGCCCCACCGCGGGCGTGATCGGCGCCGCCCGGCTCACCAGCGACCACCTGTTCTCGCCCGCCTGACGCCGGGCGGGGACACCCGCGCAGCACCGTACGGCCCGCACCACCCCGGTTCGACGCACGCAGCACCTCAGCACCTCAGCACCAGCAGCACCACCCCTACCACTGCGCACTCCCGCACCACCCCGTACCGACCCGTACCACCCGCACCACCGCAGCAACCCCGGCCGACCGCGGCACCGCCCGGGCACGCCCCCGCACCACCCACCCCGCTGCCCCGACCACTCCACCCGCACCACCCGCACCACCCGGTGAACCCGCCCGTTTGCGCTCCGCCCTGCCCAACCTGCCCCTGCGCAGGCGCAGTCGGAGCACCGCCGAGGAGATCCGTACATGGCGCCCACTTCCGATACGCCGCCCACCCCCGCCACACCCCTGCTCACCATGGCGGGGATCACCAAGTCCTTCCCCGGCGTCCGTGCGCTCGACGGCGTCGACCTCGACGTCGTGGCCGGCGAGGTGCACTGCCTGCTCGGCCAGAACGGCGCCGGCAAGTCCACGCTCATCAAGGTCCTGGCCGGCGCCCACCAGCCCGACGAGGGCACCATCGTCTGGCAGGGCGAACAGACCGCGCTGAAGTCGCCCGTGGCCGCCATGCGCCTGGGCATCTCCACCATCTACCAGGAACTCGACCTGGTGCGGCACGTGTCGGTGGCGGAGAACGTCTTCCTGGGCCACGAGCGCTCCTCCGGCGGGTTCATCAAGGCCCGCGAGGCGCACACCGCCGCCCAGGACCTGCTGGGCCGGCTCGGCCACCCGGAGATATCCGCCGCCACCATCGTCGGCAACCTCTCCGCCGCCGGCCAGCAGGTGGTCTCCATGGCCCGCGCGCTCTCCCACGACGTGAAGCTCATCGTCATGGACGAGCCGTCCGCCGCCCTCGACCCCGACGAGGTCGACAACCTCTTCCGCATCGTCGCCGACCTCACCGCGCAGGGCGTCGCCGTCGTCTACATCTCCCACCGGCTGGAGGAGATCCGCCGCATCGGCGACCGCGTCACCGTCCTGAAGGACGGCCGCGCCGTCGCCCGCGGACTGCCCGCGCAGAGCACGTCGACCAACGAGATCGTCACCCTGATGACCGGCCGGAACGTCGCGCACGTCTTCCCCGAGCGGCCGGAGGCCCCCGGCGCGGGCAAGCAGCCCGTGCTCACCCTCGAAGGGCTGGCCAGGCAGGGCGAGTTCGCGCCGGTGGACCTCCAGATCGCCCCCGGCGAGATCGTCGGTCTGGCGGGCCTGGTCGGCTCCGGCCGCTCGGAGATCCTGGAGACCGTCTTCGGCGCGCGCAAGCCGACCGCCGGCCGGGTGCTCGTCGACGGCCGCCCGCTGCGCCCCGGCAGCGTCACCGCCGCCGTCAAGGCGGGCATCGGGCTGGCCCCCGAGGAGCGCAAGGCCCAGGCGCTGCTGATGACGGAGTCCGTCAGCCGCAACGTCTCGATCTCCTCGCTCCCCCGCTTCTCCACCGGCGGCTGGCTCGACCGCTCGGGGGAGCGGTCCGCGGCCCGGGCGGCCGTACGCGACCTGTCGCTGCGCCCCGACAACCCCGACGCCCTCGTCCGCACGCTCTCCGGCGGCAACCAGCAGAAGGCCGTGCTCGCGCGCTGGCTGCTGCGCGACTGCCGCGTGCTGCTGCTGGACGAGCCGACCCGCGGCGTGGACGTCGGCGCCCGCGCCGAGTTGTACGCGCTCATCCGCAGGCTCGCCGACGAAGGCGTCGCGGTCCTGCTCGTCTCCAGCGAACTCCCCGAGGTCCTCGGCCTCGCCGACCGGGTCCTCGTGCTGCGCGAGGGCCAGGTCGTGCACACCGCCCCGGCCCGGGACCTCGACGAGCACCGGGTGCTCGACCTCGTCATGGAAGGGACCTCGTAAGTGTTGAGCAAATCGGACTCGCTCTCCGCGCCCGCGGCGCCGGAGAAGCCGAAGGGGAACGGCTCCGCCGCCGGCTGGCAGAGTTACGTGGACCTGAGACTGGTGGCGCTGCTCGGCGTCCTCGGCGTGCTGGCCGTCGTCGGCGCCATCACCAAGCCCGACCAGTTCCTGGATGTCGACAACGTCCGGCTCATCCTCGTCCAGTCGTCGGCGATCGGCGTGGTCACCATCGGCATGACGCTGGTGATCATCGGCGGGGGCATCGACCTCTCGGTCGGCGCCATCGTCGCCCTCGCCTCGGTCTGGGCGACCACGCAGGCCACCCAGGACTACGGCCTGGCCGGCATGCTCTTCTGCTCTGTCGCCGTGGGTGTCGGCTGCGGGCTCGTCAACGGCGTGCTCATCGCGTTCGGCAATCTGGTGCCCTTCATCGCCACGCTCGCCATGCTCGCGTCCGCGCGCGGCTTCGCCGAGCAGATGAGCGACGGCGGGACGCAGATCGTCGAGGTCGACGCGGTGCTGGACCTCATGGCGGCGGACTCCCGCATCCTCGGCATCCCGCCGCTGGTGCTCATCTTCCTGGGCGTCGCCGCCCTGGGCTGGGTGGTGCTCAACCGCACCACCTTCGGCCGCCGCACCGTGGCGGTCGGCGGCAACCCCGAGGCCGCCCGGCTCGCCGGCATCGACATCAAGCGGCAGCGGCTGCTGCTGTACGTCGTGTCCGGCCTGTGCTGCGGCATCGCGGCGTTCATGCTCATCGCGCTCAGCGGCTCCGGCCAGAACACGAACGGCAACCTGTACGAACTGGACGCCATCGCCGCCGCGATCATCGGCGGCACCCTGCTCAGCGGCGGCCGGGGCACCATCACCGGCTCGGTGCTGGGCGTGCTCGTCTTCACCACCATCACGAACCTGTTCGCCCTCAACAACGTACAGAGCGCGGTTCAGGACATCGCCAAGGGGGCGATCATCGTCGCCGCCGTCCTTATCCAACACCAGACTTCGCGCAAGTCCTCGACGCAATGAAGGGTCGCACCCACATGCCAGAATCGCCTTTCAGCCGTAGAAACATGCTCTTCGGTGCCGCCGGTGTCTCGGCGGCCGCTTTCCTCACCAGTTGCACCAGCAATGACGAAGGTGACGACGACGGCGGCTCCGAGCAGCAGCAGGCGAACGTCTCGGAGGACAAGCCCGGCAAGCCGGTCACCATCGGCTTCGCCGGCCCCGAGGCCGACCACGGCTGGCTCAACGCCATCAACGACAACGCGCGCTCGCGCGCGGAGAAGTACGAGGACGTCACCCTCGACATCACCGAGGGGTCGAACGACACGGCCACCCAGATCGGCCAGGTCGACTCCCTGATCAACAAGAAGGTCGACGTCCTGGTCATCCTGCCGGCCGACGGCAAGGCGATGACGCAGGCGGGGCTGAAGGCCATGCAGGCCGGCATCCCGGTCGTCAACCTGGACCGGATCTTCGCCAACCCGCAGGCGTACCGCTGCTGGATAGGCGGCGACAACTACGGCATGGGCCTGAACGCCGGCCGGTTCATCGGCGAGCAGCTGAAGGGCAAGGAGAACGCGAAGGTCGTCGAGCTGGCCGGGCTCGACAACCTGGAGCTGACCCAGCAGCGCACGAAGGGCTTCGACGACGCGCTGAAGAACTACCCCAACATCGAGAAGGTGGCCCGGCAGGCCGCCGAGTTCACCGTCGAGTCGGGCCAGCGCAAGATGTCCGACCTGCTGCAGGCCGTGCCGGAGTTCGACGCCATGTGGAACCACGACGACGACCAGGGCGTGGGCGTCAAGCGGGCCATCGACCAGTCGGGCCGCGACGAGTTCATCATGGTCGGCGGCGCCGGCTCCAAGGCGGTGATGGACTCCATCAAGGCCGACGACTCCGTGATCAAGGCCACCGTCCTGTACCCGCCGTCGATGGCCGCGTCCGCGATCGACCTCGCGCGCGCCCTCGGCCAGCAGAAGGGCGTCTCGGGCATGGCAGAGTTCGAGATCCCGGCCTCGATCACGCTGTACTCCGCCGTCGTGAGCAAGGACAACATCGACCAGTACCTGCCGACCGGCTTCAACTGACGGGAATCCAGCGCCAGGAGCCGCAGCGTCCTTCCGGATCCCGGAACGACCGCTGCGGCGCGCCGGAAGCAGCCTACTGACAAGGAGTTCTATGTCCCACGACACGACCGCACCCGCGCTCGGGGTCGGCATGGTCGGCTACGCGTTCATGGGGGCGGCCCATTCGCAGGGCTGGCGGACCGCCGCCCGGGTCTTCGACCTTCCGCTGACTCCCGTCATGGCCGCGATCTGCGGCCGCGACGAGGACAAGGTGGCCACCGCGGCCCGGCGGATGGGCTGGGCCGCCGCGGAGACCGACTGGCGCCGGCTCATCACCCGGGACGACGTGCAACTCGTCGACGTCTGCACGCCGGGCGACAGCCACGCGGAGATCGCCATCGCCGCGCTGGAGGCGGGCAAGCACGTGCTGTGCGAGAAGCCGCTCGCCAACACCGTCGCCGAGGCCGAGGAGATGGCCGAGGCCGCGGCGCGGGCGCGGGAGCGCGGGCAGCTCGCCATGGTCGGCTTCAACTACCGCCGGGTGCCGGCACTGGCGTACGCGCGCGAGCTGATCGCCGGCGGCCGGCTGGGTGCGCTGCGGCACGTGCGTGTGACGTACCTGCAGGACTGGCTCGTCGACCCGGAGTTTCCGCTCGCCTGGCGGATGCAGCGGGAGAAGGCGGGCTCCGGGGCGCTCGGCGACCTCGGCGCGCACATCGTCGACCTGGCGCAGTTCCTGACCGGCGAGCCGCTGGTCGGCGTCTCGGCGCAGACGGAGACGTTCGTCAAGGAGAGGCCGCTGCCGTCCGCGGCGGCGGGGCTCTCCGGCGCCGCGGACGGCGGCGGCGAGCGCGGTCCGGTCACGGTGGACGACGCCGCCCTGTTCACCGGCCGGATGGCCTCGGGTGCGCTGGCGTCCTTCGAGGTCAGCCGGATGGCCGCGGGCCGCAAGAACGCCCTGTCGGTGGAGCTGAACGGTGAGTCCGGCTCGCTCTCCTTCGACCTGGAGCGGCTGAACGAGCTGCAGCTTCACGACCACGCGGAGCCGGCCCGGACCGCCGGTTTCCGGCGGGTCCTGGTCACCGAGCCGGAGCACCCGTACCTGGAGGCGTGGTGGCCGCCGGGCCACGGCCTCGGGTACGAGCACACCTTCGTGCACCAGGCCCGCGACCTCGTCCACGCCATCGCCGCCGGCTCCCGGCCCGCGCCGTCCTTCGCGGACGGGCTGCAGGTGCAGCGGGTGCTGGCGGCCGTCGAGGAGAGCGCGGAGAAGAACGCCGTCTACACCCCCGTGACGCAACCCGACCAAGCCCCCTGACCCCACCCGGATCAGCCGACCACCCCCGGAGGCCCTCCGGAGAAAGAGGCAGCGCACGATGCCCCGGTCCTTCACCCTGTTCACCGGCCAGTGGGCGGACCTCCCCCTGGAGGAGGTCTGCCGGCTGGCCCGCGACTTCGGCTACGACGGCCTCGAACTCGCCTGCTGGGGCGACCACTTCGAGGTCGACAAGGCCCTGAACGAGCCCGGCTACCTCGACGGCCGCCACCAGCTGCTGGAGAAGTACGGCCTGAAGTGCTGGGCCATCTCCAACCACCTGGTGGGCCAGGCGGTCTGCGACCACCCCATCGACGAGCGCCACCAGGCCATCCTGCCGGCCCGGATCTGGGGCGACGGCGAGCCCGAGGGCGTCCGGCAGCGGGCCGCCGCCGAGATCGCCGACACCGCGCGGGCGGCGGCGGCCTTCGGCGTCGACACCGTCATCGGCTTCACCGGCTCGTCGATCTGGCATCTGGTGGCGATGTTCCCGCCGGTGCCGCCGCACATGATCGAGCGCGGCTACCAGGACTTCGCCGACCGCTGGAACCCGATCCTGGACGTGTTCGACGCCGAGGGCGTGCGCTTCGCGCACGAGGTGCACCCGTCCGAGATCGCGTACGACTACTGGACGACGCACCGGGCGATGGAGGCGGTCGGCCACCGGCCCGCCTTCGGGCTGAACTTCGACCCCAGCCACTTCGTCTGGCAGGACCTCGACCCGGTCGGGTTCCTGTGGGACTTCAAGGACCGCATCTACCACGTGGACTGCAAGGAGGCCCGCAAGCGGCTCGACGGCCGCAACGGCCGGCTCGGCTCGCACCTGCCGTGGGGCGACCCGCGCCGCGGCTGGGACTTCGTCTCGGCCGGCCACGGCGACGTGCCCTGGGAGGACGTCTTCCGGATGCTCCGCTCGATCGACTACGCGGGGCCGATCTCGGTGGAGTGGGAGGACGCCGGCATGGACCGGCTGCAGGGCGCGCCGGAGGCGCTGCGGGCGCTCAAGGCGCTCGACTTCGAGCCGCCGCAGGCGTCGTTCGACGCCGCCTTCGGCGGCGACTGACCGCCGCCGAGGCGGGGAGCGCAGCCCGGCGGTGGCACCTGCCGCCGGGCCGCTCCGGCATGTTCCGGGAACACTTTGTCCGCATCAAGGATGAAGACAACTGAAGTCCTGTCAAAGGGCTTCTCTATCCTGCAAAAGACGGTTACGTTCCTGTGATGTCCCTGACATAAACCCCCCACTCTCGGCAGGAGAGATCAGGTGCCCACCAGAAAGATCCGGAGAACGATCGCGATGGCGGTGGCGGCCCTGCTGGCCGTGCCCGCTCTCGTGCTGAGCACGTCCGCCACCGGCTCAGCACACCCCGGCCACGACCACCCTGCCCCCGAGGCGGCGGAGTTCCAGCAGGTGACGCTGGCCAAGGGCGAGCCGGAGATGGGCGAGCCCATGACGATGGCCGTGCTGCCCGACCGGTCGGTGCTGCACACCGCGCGCGACGGCACGGTACGGCTGACGGACGCCGCCGGTACGACCAAGGTGGCCGGCAAGCTGGCCGTGTACAACAACGACGAGGAGGGTCTGCAGGGCGTCGGCGTCGACCCGGGCTTCGAGGAGAACCGCTTCGTCTACCTGTACTACGCGCCGCCCCTCGACACCCCCGGCGGCGGCGCCCCCGAGACGGGCTCCCCGGCCGACTTCGAGCGCTTCGACGGCGTGAACCGGCTCTCCCGCTTCGTGCTCAACGACGACGGCACCCTGGACACGGGGAGCGAGCAGGGGATCCTCGACGTGCCGGCCTCCCGCGGGATCTGCTGCCACGTGGGCGGGGACATCGACTTCGACGCCGAGGGCAACCTGTACCTGTCCACCGGCGACGACACCAACCCGTTCGCCTCCGACGGCTACACGCCGATCGACGAACGCGCCGACCGGAACCCGGCGTTCGACGCCCAGCGCTCCGCCGCCAACACCAACGACCTGCGCGGCAAGGTCCTGCGGATCAAGGTCAACGCGGACGGCTCGTACGACATCCCGGCCGGCAACCTCTTCGCACCCGGCACGGAGAAGACCAGGCCCGAGATCTACGCCATGGGCTTCCGCAACCCGTTCCGGATGAGCGTCGACAAGGCCACCGGCGTCGTCTACCTCGGCGACTACGGCCCCGACGCCGGCACCGGCAGCGACACCCGCGGCCCCGCGGGCCAGGTCGAGTTCAACCGCATCAGCGAGCCGGGCAACTTCGGCTGGCCGTACTGCACCGGCGACAACGACGCCTACATCGACCACGACTTCGCCTCCGGAGCCTCCGGCGGCGCCTTCGACTGCGGCGCGCCCGTCAACGACTCGCCGCACAACACCGGCCTGACCGAGCTGCCGCCCGCCCAGGCCGCGTGGATCCCCTACGGCCACCCCGACGGCCCGCCCGAGTTCGGCAACGGCTCCCAGTCCCCGATGGGCGGCCCCGTCTACCGCCAGGCCGAGGTCGACGCCGGCTCCGGCGTCGCCTTCCCGGCGGAGTACGAGGGCGACTTCTTCGCCGGCGAGTTCGGCCGCAAGTGGATCAAGCGGATCGAGCAGGGCGACGACGGCACCGTCTCCGCCATCAACGACTTCCCCTGGTCCGGCACCCAGGTCATGGACATGGACTTCGGCCCCGACGGCGCCCTCTACGTCCTCGACTACGGCACCGGCTACTTCGGCGGCGACGAGAACTCCGCCCTCTACCGCATCGAGACCATCAACGGCGGCGCCTCCCCGGTCGCCGCGGCGTCGGCCGACGTCACCTCCGGGCAGGCGCCCCTGGCCGTGCGGTTCTCCTCCGAGGGCACGACCGACCCGGACAGCGCCGGTCTGACGTACGCCTGGGACTTCGGCGACGGCGCCACCTCCGAGGAGGCCCACCCCGCGCACACGTACGCCGACAACGGCACGTACAGCGTCACCCTCACCGTCTCCGACCCCGACGGCCTCACCGGCAGCGCCAACGTGCAGATCACGGTGGGCAACACCGCGCCCACCGTGACCCTCGGCCTGCCGCAGGACGGCCAGTCCTTCTCCTTCGGCGACGACGTGCCCTTCGAGGTCACCGTCACCGACCCCGAGGACGGAACCGTCGACTGCACCAAGGTCCGGGTCGCGTACATCCTCGGCCACGACTCCCACGGGCACGAGATGGCCTCCGCGAACGGCTGCGAAGGCACGCTGAAGACCGCCGCAGACGGCGAGCACGACCCGAACGCCAACCTCTACGGCGGCTTCACCGCCACGTACACCGACGGCGGAGGCGGCGGCCAGGACGCCCTGACCGGGACCGACCAGGCCAAGCTGCAGCCCAAGCACCGCCAGGCCGAGCACTTCGACACGTCCCAGGGCGTCGAGACGCAGGACAAGCCGGCCGCCAACGGCGGCCAGTCCGTCGGCTACATCGACAACGGCGACTGGATCGCCTTCCGGCCCTGGGTCCTCTCCGACGCCACCCAGTTGACCGCCCGGATCGCCTCCGCCGGCGTCGGCGGCACCCTCCAGGTGCGCGCGGGCGGCCCCGACGGAACGCTCCTCGGCTCCACCGAGGTGCCCGTCACCGGCGGATGGGACACGTTCCAGGACGTCACGGCAGACCTGTCGGGCGCCCCGGACGGCACCACCGAGCTGTACCTCGTCTTCGTCGGCGGCGCCGGTGCGCTGTTCGACATCGACGACTTCACCCTCACCACCGGATAGCTCCCCCCACCGCCCCGCCGGCTCCGGCCGGCGGGGCGTCCACCCGACGAGACCCTCAAAGGAGCGCCCCCATATGAAAGCTCCCGGACGCATCGCCCTCGCGGCGGCGACCGCCTTGCTCGCCACCGTGGCCATGAACACCTCCGCCGTCGCCGAGAAGCCCACGGAGAAGGTGGAGGGCGAGCACGTGCTCGTCTTCTCCAAGACCGCCGGCTTCCGCCACGACTCCATCCCCGACGGCATCTCGACCATCCAGCAGCTCGGCGCCGACAACGGCTTCACCGTCGACGCCACCGAGGACGCCGGCGCGTTCACGCCCGGCAACCTCCAGCAGTACGACGCCGTCGTCTTCCTCTCCACCACCGGCGACGTCCTCGACGACAGCCAGCAGCGCGCCTTCGAGGACTACGTCGCCGCCGGCGGCGGCTACGTCGGCGTGCACGCGGCGGCCGACACCGAGTACGACTGGCCGTTCTACGGCGGCCTCGTCGGCGCGTACTTCGACTCGCACCCGCACAACCAGGAGGCCACGGTTAAGGTCGAGGACCATGACCACCCGGCCACCGCCCACCTGGGCGAGGACTGGGTGCGCTTCGACGAGTGGTACAACTACCGCACCAACCCCCGCGGCCAGGCCCGGGTGCTGGCCACCCTCGACGAGAGCTCGTACACCGGCGGGAACATGGGCGGGGACCACCCCATCGCCTGGTGCCAGACGTACGAGAACGGCCGGTCCTTCTACACCGGCGGCGGGCACACCAAGGAGTCGTACGCGGAGCCGGACTTCCGCACGCACCTCCTCGGCGGCATCCAGTACGCCACCGGGGCCGTCGAGTCGGACTGCAGTTCTGCCGAGAGCGACTACACTCCGATCTTCGACGGCACCTCCACGGAAGGCTGGAAGCAGGCCGGTCCCGGCTCGTTCCGCCTGGAGGACGGCACCCTGACCTCGGAAGGGGGCATGGGCATGCTGTGGTACGAGGCCAAGGAGTTCACCTCGTACTCCCTCAAGCTCGACTGGCGCATGGAGGGTGACGACAACTCCGGCGTCTTCATCGGGTTCCCGCCGTCCGACGACCCCTGGTCCGCCGTGAACAACGGCTACGAGATCCAGATCGACGCCACCGACTCCCCGGACCGCACCACCGGTGCCGTCTACGGCTTCCAGTCCGCCGACATCGCCGCGCGCGACGAGGCGCTCAACCCGCCGGGGGAGTGGAACACCTTCGAGCTGCGCGTCGAGGGTGAGCACCTGCAGATCTGGCTCAACGACGTGAAGATCAACGACTTCACCAACACCGACCCCGCCCGCAGCCTCGCGGACGGACATATCGGGATCCAAAACCACGGTGCCGACGACCAGGTGTCGTTCCGCAACATCCTGGTCAAGGATCTCCCGTGAACGCCGCGGGCGGGAGGTCACGACGCCTCCCGCCCGCGGGCGCACCGTGCATCTGAACTGAACACACGTGGGAGGCAGCAGCCGTGACGGTCCATCCACAAGACACAGCGCCGCAACCGGCGACCCCGGCGACGGCCGATACCGGCGTCTGGCTCATCGGCGCCCGCGGCTCCGTCGCCACGACCGTGATCACCGGCTGCGCCGCCCTGGCCGCCGGACTCCACCCCGCGGCCGGCATGGTCACCGAGACCGCGCCGTTCGC
>NZ_JACBXC010000450.1 GCF_013870535.1 Streptomyces phytophilus
GGCGTAGGTGCCGGCGAACGGGTTCCTGACGACGACGCCGCAGACCGCCTTGCGCAGCGGCCGGGCGGCCACGGGGCCGTTCTCGTGCAGCGTCTCCTCGACCAGGCCGACCCAGCGCCGTACCCGGTAGTCCTTCAGCACCTGCTCCTCGGGGGTCATCAGGGTTGTCTCCTTCTCGTCCTTCTAGCTCCGCACGACGGACAGGGCGTGGCGGTTGGGGTTGGTCGGGTCGTACAGGGCGGTTTCGAGGTTCTCCAGCGTGAACTGGTTGCCCTCGGACATCGCGCGGGTGGCGGCGAAGTCGGCGGAGCGGCGCTGGCAGCGGTCGGTGAACGGCCGCTCCAGCTCCTCCCACTGGGCCAGGGCCGCCTCGATCCCGCCGTCGGCGGCCTCGGTGGCGGCGACGGCCAGGGTGTAGGCGTTGGCCATCGCGCAGCCGGCGCCCTGCGCGAGCGCGGGGGGCATGGCGTGGGCCGAGTCGCCGACGAGGGCGACGGCGCCGCGGCGCCACTCGGCGACGGCGGTGGTCTCGTAGCCGTAGTAGCGGGGGTCCGCGGCGGTGGCGGCGGCCTGGAGGACGGGGGTCAGCTCGGGGTACGCGGACGTCCACAGGTCCAGGTCGATGGGGGTGCGGCTGCCTTGCTCGTCGGCGCGGGGCGCGCCGAGGGCGAGGTACAGCTCGCGGTCGTTGCACGGCACGTAGAGCACCCGCAGGTAACGAGGTTCGAGGTTCCAGAAGTCGATGACGTTGTCCCACTCGCCGGCGCCGAGTTCGGCCCTGCGGCGCGGCACGAGGAACCGGGTGATCCCGTCGCGGGACTTCCAGCGGTCCTGCTCGAAGCCTATGGAGTCGCGGACCTTCGACTTCACCCCGTCGGCGCCGACGACGAGGTCCGCGCGGAGCGTCTCGCCGGAGGCGAGGGTGACCCGGCCGCGGGGGTCGGCGGCGACCACCTCGGAGCCGGTGCGGATCTCCACACCGGCCGCGAGGGCGGCGTCCAGCAGGCACTTGTGGAGGTAGGGCCGGGTCATGGTGCGCCAGGGCAGGCCGCCGAAGTCCTCGTGGGACACGCTGGCGTGCTGGAAGCGGGTCTCGTAGAACGGCGGCGTCATCGAGTCGGCCACCACCGCCTCGTACGCGCCGATGGCCTTCAGCACCTTGAGGCTGTTGTGCCACAGGACGATGCCGGCCCCCTGCTCGCGCAGCTCCGTCCCCTTCTCGTGCACCCGCACCGACCACCCGCGCTGCGCGAGCGCCGCGGCGGTGGTCAGGCCCGCGAACCCGGCGCCGGACACCTCCGCGTGGCGCGCCCGCCTGTCAACCGTGGTTTCCATAGCTCCGCTCTCACTCGTCGTGCCGGCCGCCCGGAGGCGGCCGGCGCGCCTTCAGTTGCCGGCGTCGTTCCCGGCACCGGATCCGGCGCCGGCCTTCGCGGCCTTCTCGACGAACTTCTCCTGGTGGACGTCGGCGACGCTGGGCGTACCGCCCTTGAGCACGTCCTGGTCGGCGAGGGTGTCGATGGTCGCCTGCCACACCTGCTTGTCCATGGCGCCCAGGCCGTGCTTCTCCGTGACGTCGCTGGTGAAGGTGTGATCGATGTCCGCCTGGATCTGCCGCTCGAACAGGTCGGCCTTGTCGCGGTTCTCCGGGGAGGACTCGGCGAGGATCTGGGCGGTCTTGTCCGGGTTCTTCATGACGTAGCCGAACGCCTTGACGTAGGCGTTGGTGAAGCGCTGCACCACGTCGGGCTCGTTCTCGGCCATGTTGTCGCTGGTGAACAGGCCGGAGCCGTAGCCCTCGTAGCCGTGCTCGGAGCCGAGCAGGACGTCGAGCGAGCCCTCGCCGCCGGCGGCGTCCTCCAGTTGCGGCACCTCGGCGTCGATGTAGCAGGGGACGGTGTCGACCTTGCCCTGGATCAGGTAGTTCTCGTACGGCGGGGTGACGCTGACCTCCTTGAGGTCGTCGCGGCTCAGTCCGTTGTCCGCGAGCAGCGCCTGGTAGAAGAGGAACGTCGAACCGGCGGCGTGGATACCGGCGGTCATCCCCTTCAGGTCGTCGATCGACGTCAGCTTGTTCTTGTCCTTCACCGTGCACATGGCCAGCGGCGAGGTCTGGTTGACGGCGGCCAGGGTGGTGACGGGCACGTCCTGGGAGCGCGCGGTGACGAGCGACGGCAGGTCGCCGAAGCCGAAGTCCGCGCGCCCGGTGCCGACGATGCGCAGCGCGTCGGGCGAGCCGGTGCCGGTCTTGATGCTCTCGACGTCGATGCCCTCGTCCTCGAAGTAGCCGAGCTTGTCGGCGACGTAGAACATGCCGTGGTTGCCGCGGAGTTGGTAGTCGAGCTGCACGGTGACCTTGTCGAGTCCGCCGTCGGCGGAGTCGTCTCCAGAGCCGCCGCCGCAGCCGGCGAGAAGAAGTGCCGCGGTCGTCGCACCCGCGATACCGGCGACGGTTTTCCTACTCTGCCTGATTTTCTTTCCGGAGGGGAACATGAGGGGCTCCTAGCGCAGGAGAGAATGCAAAGCCGGATTCAACGGGTGGTGTCGGCCGTGATGTGCGGGAATCGCCTGCGGAGCACGAACTCCAGCAGCGACATCGCGTAATAGAGGATCAGGCCGAGCAGGGACACGAGGGTCAGGGCCGCAAACATGAGCGGGGTGTCCAGCTGCGTCGAGGCGAACTGGATGAGATAGCCGAGGCCGTTCTCGGCGCCGGAGAACTCCGCCACCACCGCGCCGATGACGGCGAGGGTGATCGCGATGCGCATGCCGGCGAAGAGGTACGGCAGCGAAGTAGGGATCTGGATACGGGTGAGGATCTGGTTCCGCGACGAGCCCACGGACCGCATGAGCAGCAGCAGGTCCTGGTCGATGGCCTTGAGGCCGACGATCATGTTGAGGGTGATCGGGAAGAACGTGATCACCACGATGAGCAGCAGCTTGGGCGCGAGGCCGTAGCCGAACCAGAGGATGAAGATCGGCGCCAGGGCGACCTTGGGGACGACCTGGAAGAGCACGATCAGGGGGTAGAGCGCGCGTTCCAGCCAGCTGAAGCGGACGATGAGCACGGCGAGCAGCACGCCGACGGCGAAGCTGAGCAGGAAGCCGTAGAGGATCTCCTGGGTGGTGACCCAGGTGGCGTCCCACAGCATGTCGCGCGAGCGCCACATCTCGGCGAGGAACTCGCTCGGCTTGGCCAGCTCGAAGCTGGAGATGCCGAAGACCTCGACGGCCAGCTCCCAGAGCACGAAGCCGGCGACGAAGACGGTGAGGCTGGGCCACACGCTCCGGATCCAGCCGCGGATCGCGCCGCCGGGCCGCCGGCCGCCGGGGCGGCGCCCGGCCGGCTTCTTCACGTCGTCCTGTGCGAGCGCCATGTCAGACCGTCGCTTTCGGTTCCAGGTGGCCGCGCAGCCGGCCCGTGTACTCGGTGAACACGGGGTCGTCGAGCACCTCGCGGGTGCGCGGCCGGGGCAGGGCGACGTCGAGCGTCTCCAGGAAGCGGCCCCGGTCCAGGCCCATCACGTGCACCGTGTCGGAGAGGAAGACCGCCTCGGAGATCGAGTGGGTGACGAAGACGACGGTCTTGCCGGTCGCCGCCCAGATCTCGGCGAGCTTCAGGTTCATCTCGTCCCTGGTGATGGCGTCCAGGGCGCCGAACGGCTCGTCCATCAGCAGGATGGCCGGGTCCATGGCCAGCGCGCGGGCGATGGACACGCGCTGCGCCATGCCGCCGGACAGCTCGTGCGGCAGCTTGTCCTCCGCCGCGGCGAGGCCGACCAGCTCCAGCGCCCGGCGCGCCGCGGGGGCGGCGTCGGCGGCGCGCTCGCCCGCCGCGATCTGCCGCAGCATGCTCGCGTTCTGCACCGCGGACTTCCACGGCAGCAGTGCGGGGCGCTGCGGTACGAGGCCGATGAAGCGGCCCTTGACGGCGTCCGCGGCCGGCTGCCCGCCGATCCGCACGGTGCCTTCCGTGGGTTCGAGAATGCCGCCCAGAATTTTCAGCAGCGTGCTCTTGCCGCAGCCCGAGGGGCCGAGCAGCGTGACAAAACTGCCGGGGGTGATGTCGAGGTCCAGGTTCTCCAGAACCGTCTGTTCCTGCTCGCGCCGAGCAAAACTCATCGCGATACCCTGCGCTGAAATCCCCATGGATTCCATGGAAAGCTCCTCTCCGCGCATCAGAGCGACACCGGAGTTGGCCGATCGGGTTATCACTGTCTAAGAATGTGTTATCAAGCACGTTAGGCACGTCACCCTGGGGCCGTCAAGAGATGCGACACGCGTTTCCCCCGGACCGACCAGTAGGGACACACGAAGGGGCGGTCGGAACCCGGTGGTCAACCGGACTCCGACCGCCCCTTCGGTGCGGACGGCCCTCTGCCGCGCGGGTCTACAGCGGCGTTTCCCGTACGTACCGCAGCCGCAGCCGTGCGTAGTGGCCGTCGTCCGCGGACAG
>NZ_JACBXC010000451.1 GCF_013870535.1 Streptomyces phytophilus
GCCGGGCGGGCCGCGGGCGCGGCAAGATGTGGGCGATCGCGGCGCTGGCGGTGATCGCCATAGTGATGGGCGTGGCCTTCGCGCTGAGCGGCGGCGAGGAGGACGACCCGAAGAAGGCGCCGCCGCCGTCGACGTCGCAGAAGCCGTCGCCGACGAAGGACAACGAGACGGACAAGCACTCGCCGGAGCCGACGGAGGACGAGCCCACGTACGAGGAGGACGAGCCCACGTACGAGGACACCGAGGAGCCCCCGCCGACCAACTCGACGACGGACATGCCGACAGAACCGACCAGCCCGACCGGCTCGCCCAGCGAGCCGACCGAGGACGTCGGCGGCAGCACGAGCGAGGGCAGCGGCGGCACGTCCGAGGGCAGCACGTCGGGGAACACGACGGGCGAGACCACCGGTGAGACGACCGGCGAGACCACGGGCGAGACGACCGGGGAGACGTCCGGCGAGGTCGAGGGCGGCGAGATCGGGGGCGAGGTCGTCCAGGGCGGCCAGGCCAACGGCGGCACAGAGGGCTGAGCCAGGGCCCCGCCGCCCCGCGGACGGCCGGTTACGGGCGGACGTGCCCGCGCGGCGCGTACGGGCCGCGCAGGCGCCGTACGCCGCACGCGGGGCGTACGGCCCGCGTACACCGCGCCACCACCCGCCCCGCCGCCGGCGGACACCCGGGCCCCGGCCCGGTCGGCTACCCCTCCCGGTCGCGGTCCCCGCTGCCGCCCTGTTCCGCCTGGCGGCGGGCGACGTACGCCGCGGCCTGCGATCTGCGCTCCATGTTCAGCTTCGACAGCAGGCTGGACACGTAGTTCTTGATGGTCTTCTCGGCGAGGTGCAGCCGCTCGCCGATGGCCCGGTTCGTCAGCCCCTCGCCGATCAGGTCGAGGATCCTGCGCTCCTGGTCCGTGAGCCCGGCCAGCCGCTCGTCCTCCCGCCCGCGCCCGCCGTCGCGCAGCCGCTCCAGCACCCGCGCCGTCGCGACCGGGTCGAGCAGCGACTTGCCGGCGGCGACGTCCCGTACGGCGGTCAGCAGCTCGTTGCCGCGGATGGCCTTCAGCACGTACCCGGAGGCGCCCGCCATGATCGCGTCGAAGAGCGCCTCGTCGTCGGCGAACGAGGTGAGCATGAGGCACTTGATGCCCTCGTCCCGGGAGCGGATCTCCCGGCAGACCTCGACGCCGCTGCCGTCGGGCAGCCGGACGTCGAGTACGGCCACGTCGGGCCGTACGGCGGGGATGCGGACGAGCGCGTCGGCGGCGGTGCCGGCCTCGCCGACGACCTCGATGTCCGGCTCGGCCTGAAGCATCTCGTGTACCCCCCGACGGACCACTTCATGGTCATCGAGTAGGAATACGGTGATTTTTCCATCTATGGCCACTGTCCCAGTCTCACATACTGGGTCTTCCCGCGCTCAGGGCCGCCGGGATAACGTGCCAGTGTCCCGGCAGCCTGCGAGGCTGTGACCAGTGGACCTGATGCCGACGAGGCGAGCCGGCTCCTGCGTTACTAGGAAATCAAAGCAAAACCGCAGGTCAGGACCGCTTCGCGAAGCAGCGGACCACTGTGTAACGTGCCTGCCAGTGGGAAGGATGCCGGGCGCCTGTCACCCCCGACCCCCATCGGTGCACCCACCCCGTGCACGTATGGGAATCGGGTGAGCCGCCCTCCGCTGCCGCGGGGGGACCGAAGGCCACCGGCGATCCCGGGGGCCGGAGAGACGTCAGGAGAGACCGTGACCGAGAGCACTGCCGCGCGCCACCCGCGCCGCAGCAGCAAGCGCACCAGCGGGAGCGACGGCGGGAGCGCGGCCGCGACGGCGGCGCCCGAGACGCCCGGGGCGCCCGCGAAGAAGGCAGCGGCCAGGAAGACGCCGGCCAAGAAGGCGCCTGCGAAGAAGGCCGCCGCCAAGAAGACGGCGGCACCCGCGAAGAAGACGGCGCCCGCGAAGAAGGCGAAGCCCGCCAGGACGGCCAAGACGGCCAAGGCGGCGGCCAAGACGGCCGAAGCGGCCGGGAAGGCGCCCGTCGGGTCCCGGCCCCTGCCGCAAGGTGACGGCGCCGACGCCTCCGAACTGGTCCAGCTCCTCACCCCCGAGGGCGAGCGCGTCGAGCACCCCGAGTACGCCGTCGATCCGAGCCCCGAGGAACTGCGCGCCCTCTACCGCGACATGGTCCTCACCCGCCGCTTCGACGCCGAGGCCGTCACCCTCCAGCGCCAGGGCGAGCTGGGCCTGTGGCCCTCGCTGCTCGGCCAGGAGGCCGCCCAGGTCGGCTCCGGCCGGGCCACCCGCGAGGACGACTACGTCTTCCCCACGTACCGCGAGCACGGCGTCGCCTGGTGCCGCGGCGTGGACCCGACGCTGCTGCTCGGCATGTTCCGCGGCGTGAACAACGGCGGCTGGGACCCCAACAGCAACAACTTCCAGCTCTACACGATCGTCATCGGCTCCCAGACGCTGCACGCCACCGGCTACGCCATGGGCGTCGCCAAGGACGGCGCCGACTCCGCCGTCGTGGCCTACTTCGGCGACGGCGCCTCCAGCCAGGGCGACGTCGCCGAGGCGTTCACCTTCGCCGCCGTCTACAACGCCCCGGTCGTCTTCTTCTGCCAGAACAACCAGTGGGCCATCTCCGAGCCCACCGAGCGCCAGACCCGCGTCCCGCTCTACCGCCGCGCCGCCGGCTACGGCTTCCCCGGCGTCCGCGTCGACGGCAACGACGTACTCGCCGTGCTCGCCGTCACCCGCAAGGCGCTGGAGCACGCCCGCTCCGGCCAGGGCCCGATGCTGATCGAGGCGTACACGTACCGCATGGGCGCCCACACCACCTCCGACGACCCCACCCGCTACCGCCGCGACGACGAGCGCGCCGCCTGGGAGGCCAAGGACCCGATCCTGCGGCTGCGCACCCTGCTGGAGCGGGAGAACCTCGCCGACGAGGCGTACTTCGCCGGTCTCGACGAGGAGAGCGACGCGCTGGCCAAGCGGGTCCGCGAGTCCATCAGGACCATGGCGGACCCGGACCCGATGGCCATCTTCGAGAACATCTACGCCGACGGGCACTCCGTCGTGGACGAGGAACGCACGCAGTACGCGGCGTACCAGGCGTCCTTCGCGGACTCCGCGGACTTCGCCGACGAGGCGGGCGCCGCCGCCGGGAAGGGGCACTGACCATGGCGGTCGAGAAGATGGCACTGGCCAAGGCGATCACCGCGTCGCTGCGCACGGCCATGGAGGACGACGCCAAGGTGCTCGTCATCGGCGAGGACGTCGGCAAGCTCGGCGGCGTCTTCCGCGTCACCGACGGGCTGCAGAAGGACTTCGGCGAGGACCGGGTCATCGACTCGCCGCTCGCCGAGTCCGGCATCGTCGGCACCGCGATCGGGCTGGCGCTGCGCGGGTACCGGCCGGTGGTGGAGATCCAGTTCGACGGGTTCGTCTTCCCCGCGTACGACCAGATCGTCACGCAGCTCGCGAAGATGCACGCGCGGGCGCTGGGCACGGTCAAGCTGCCGGTCGTCATCCGGATCCCGTACGGCGGCGGCATCGGCGCGGTCGAGCACCACAGCGAGTCGCCGGAGGCGCTGTTCGCGCACGTGGCGGGGCTGAAGTGCGTCTCGCCGTCGACGCCCGGGGACGCCTACTGGATGCTCCAGCAGGCCATCCACAGCGACGACCCGGTGATCTTCTTCGAGCCCAAGCGGCGCTACTGGGACAAGGGCGAGGTCAACACCTCGGCCATTCCCGGGCCGCTGCACGAGGCGCGGGTCGCCCGGGAGGGCACGGACCTCACGCTCGCCGCGTACGGGCCGATGGTGAAGACCTGTCTGGAGGTCGCCGCGGCGGCGGCCGAGGAGGGCACGTCGCTGGAGGTTCTGGACCTGCGGTCGATGTCGCCGATCGACTTCGACGCCGTGCAGCGCTCGGTGGAGAAGACGGGCAGGCTGGTCGTCGTGCACGAGGCCCCGGTGTTCTACGGCTCCGGCGGGGAGATCGCCGCGCGCATCACCGAGCGGTGCTTCTACCATCTGGAGGCCCCGGTGCTCCGCGTCGGCGGCTTCCATGCGCCGTACCCGCCCGCGAGGCTGGAGGAGGAGTACCTCCCCAACCTGGACCGGGTACTCGATGCCGTCGACCGCGCGCTTGCGTACTGAAGTAGGGAGCGTGTCCGTGACCATGAGCAACACCGCGCGCCTCCGCGAGTTCAGGCTGCCCGACGTGGGCGAGGGCCTGACGGAGGCGGAGATCCTCAAGTGGTACGTCCAGCCGGGCGACGCCGTGCACGACGGCATGGTGGTGTGCGAGGTGGAGACCGCGAAGGCGGCGGTCGAACTGCCGATCCCGTACGACGGGGTGGTGCAGGAGATCCGCTTCGCCGAGGGCGACACGGTCGACGTGGGGACGGCGATCATCGCCGTCGACACCGAACCCGGGGCCGCCCCCG
>NZ_JACBXC010000452.1 GCF_013870535.1 Streptomyces phytophilus
CGACGACATCCCCGACGAGCAGCCCGGCGATCCCCGCCACCGCGGGCAGCCGCCCCCGCACCGACCCGCCGACGGCACGTATCCACCCGCTCGCAGCGCTCCCACCGCTCATGCGCGCGAGCGTAGCCGTGCGCGCCGCCGCCCCGCCGGGATTCGCCCGGACACCTTCCGCCCCCGGACGGGGCCGGCGCCGCTGTCCCCCGCGCGAGCTACACGCAGGTGTCCTCCGTGCGGTGACGATTCCGGGGCCGCCGGGTCCCTAGCGTTCTGGGCACCCGGAGTGCGGCCGAGCCGCCGACCGGGCCCGGATTCCCGCTCCTTGGAGGACAACGTGTTCCGCAGCATCCGCAGCAACGCCACCGCGACGGCACTGGTCTGGCTGTGCTGCACGGCGGCCGGCGCCGGGCTCGTCGGCTGCTCGGACTCCTCCGACCCGGCGGACGACGGCGGCGGCGACGGTGCGAGCGCCACCGCCCAGGAGCGTACGGCGGACGAGGACCTGCTCACCGGCACCGAGAAGATCGAGGTCGGCGGGCAGTCGGTGAACGTCTCCTGCTCCGGCACCCCCGCCGAAGGCCGCCCGGTGGTCGTCCTGCTCTCCGGCGGCGGCGACGACCTGACGAAGCTCGCCGGCATCCAGGAGACGCTGAGCGCGAAGGACCGCGTGTGCGCGTACGACCGGCTCGGCCAGGGCGCCAGCGACAAGCCGGCCGGGCCGCAGACGATCGAGAGCACGGGGGAGGTGCTGACCGGGGTGATCGAGCAGGTCGCCGGCGACCGGCCCGTGGTGCTGGCGGGGCACTCGCTGGGCGGGCTGATCTCCGCGCGGTACGCGCCCGACCACACCGACCGGGTCAAAGGGCTGGTCCTCATGGACGCCACCTCGCCGACGCAGAACGCCGACCTCGCCCAGGAGATCCCCGAGTCGGCCACCGGCCCCGCGGTCGAGCTGCGCGAGCAGACGCTCGCGATCCTCGGCGGGCAGGGGCCGGAGAAGCTGACGGTGACCGACGGGGAGGTGCGGTCCGCGGGGGACATCCCGGTCGAGGTGGTCCGGCACGGGAAGGAGTACCTCGCGGCGGTGCCGGAGTACGGGCCGGGCCTGGAGCGGGCGTGGCTCGGGGGGCAGCGCAAGTGGCTGGCGGTGTCGGAGCGCAGCGAGCTGAGCACGGCGGAGAACAGCGAGCACTACATCTACGCCGACGAGCCCGACGTGGCCGTGGCGGCGATCCAGAAGGTCACGGACGAGGCAGCCGCGGACTAGGGGCGGTACGGGGCGAGGGGAGCCGGTCGTGCCCGGACCACGCGGCCGCGGCGGCCCGCTCCGCCGCGGCTACACTCCAGCGGTGATGGGTCTTCGGCAACTCCCGGAGCTGTGGCGCCGGTTCGACGTCGCGGTCCGGGACCTCCCGCTCGGGCTCCTCATCCTCCTGGCCGCCCTCCTCCCGGCGTCGCACACCCACGGCACCCAGCTCGGCGGGCTCCCGGGCCGCGAGTTCGACGCGCTCGCCGTCGCCGCGGTCGCGTTCCAGTGCCTGCCGCTCGCGATCCGCCGCCGGGCGCCGCTGCTCTGCCTCACCCTGGTGACGGCCGGCTTCGCCGTCGACCAGCTCCGCGGCTACCACTCCCTCGCCGGCACCGCCCAGGCCATCGCCCTGATGAGTGCGGGCGCCCACCTGGAGCGCCACCGGCGCCCCCTGGCGCTGCTGTTCTCCGTCGCGTACGCCGCGCTGGCGGTCGCGCTCGTCGCGGTGGGCGGGACCGAGGGGCCGAGCGAGTTCGTCATGTACTACCTGGCGATGGCCCTGGTGTGGGGCATGGGTTCGTGGCTGCGCTCGACCCGGGCGGCGGAGGCCGCGCACCGGCGCCGGGTCGCCGAGGACACCCGTACCGCGGAACGCACGCGCATCGCCAGGGAGTTGCACGACGTCGTGACCCACCACGTGACCGCGATGGTCGTGCAGGCCGAGGCGGCGCGCTATCTGACCGCCGCGCCCGACCGCCTCGACGCGACCCTGGGCGCGGTCACCGACACCGGCCGCCGCGCAATCACGGACCTGCGGCACCTGCTCGACGTGCTCGACCCCGGCTACGACGGCGACGGCGGCCTCCCGTCCATCGGCAGGCTGCTGACGCTGGTGGAGCAGACGCGGCTCGCGGGGCAGCCGGTGGAGTTCACGGAGAAGGGGACGCCGCCGGAGTCGGCGGGCAGCGCCGACCTGGTCGCGTACCGCGTCGTCCAGGAGGCGCTGACGAACGCCCTGAAGCACGCGCGCGGCAGCGCCACGTCGGTCGCGGTGCACCACGGCGCGGGCGAGATCACGGTGGAGGTGAGCACGGCCGCCGCCGCCCCAGCCCCTTCCCCCGGCGGCAGCGGCCGGGGGCTTGCCGGGCTGCGCGAGCGGGTGGACGTGCTGGGCGGCGAGTTCAGCGCGGGCGGCCGGACGGGCGGCGGCTTCGTCGTACGGGCCCGGATCCCGGCGGGAAGTGCCTCGTGACCGCGCCGATCCGCGTCCTGATCTGCGACGACCAGGTCCTGGTCCGCACCGGCCTGGTGACGATCATCGGCGCCCAGCAGGACCTGGAGGTGGCCGGCGAGTGCGGCGACGGGCTGACCGCCGTCGACCTCGCGGGCGAACTGCGCCCGGATGTCGTGCTGATGGACGTGCGCATGCCGGTGCTCGACGGCATCGAGGCGACCCGCCGGCTGGCGGGCGCCCGGGTGCCGCGCCCGGCGAAGGTGCTCGTACTGACGACGTTCAACCTGGACAAGTACGTGTACGAGGCGCTGCGCGCCGGCGCCGCCGGCTTCCTCCTCAAGGACGCGCCGCCGGCCCAACTGCTCCACGGCATCCGCACCGTGGCCGCCGGCGCGGCCCTGCTGGACCCCGAGGTGACGCGGCAGCTCGTCGGCCGCTACGCCGCCCGCATCCGCCCCGCCGACGGCGCCCCGCGCGACATCCCGCTGACGCCGCGGGAACTCGAAGTCCTGCGCCTCATCGCCGACGGCCTGTCCAACGGCGAGATCGCCGCGGCCCTCCAGCTCAGCCACGAGACGGTCAAGACGTTCGTGTCCCGCATCCTCACCAAGCTCGATCTGCGGGACCGGGTGCAGGCCGTCGTCTACGCGTACCGCCAGGGCCTGGTGACCTGACGCCGTACTCAGCGGCCGCGCAGCGCCGTGCGGGCGGCGTCGAGGTCGGCGGGGCGCGGGCGGTTGTGCGGGAGCTTGCCGAGGACGACGGCCATGCCGCAGGTGTTCGTCAGCGCGGAGAAGACCAGGCCGCCCGCTATGGCGGCCGGGATCAGCAGCAGGGCCGGGTGGACGAGGACGCCCAGGAGGAGGCCGAGGAGCACCACGCTGCCCGCGGTGAACCGCACCTGGCGCTCCATGCTCCAGCCGGCCCGGGTGTCGCAGGCCGCCGGGGTGTGCAGGTCGTGCCCGGCGGCGGCCCAGGCGCCGGTGCCGCCGACGAGGGTCGCGGCGGTGACGCCCTGCTCGGCGAGGAGCTTGCAGGCGCTCTCGGAGCGCGCCCCGGAGGCGCAGACGACGAGGAGGTCGCGCCGCTCGGCGGCGTGGCGTATGTCGTCCAGCGCGCCGCGGACGTGGTCCAGGGGGATGTTCACGGCGCCGGGCAGGTGGCCGGAGGCGTACTCCGCAGGGGTGCGTACGTCGATGACGACGAGCTCGTCCAGCCGTGTGCGGGCCTGGTCCGTGGCGAGGGTGGCGGGAATGCTGGTCATGGCGGTGTTGTCCTTACTGTTCGACTGCGTCCCGGGCCGGGACGTACAGTACCCCTAGGGGTATTTTTTTCCGAGGAGTGAGCGTGGAACTGGAGCTGGAGGGCGCGGACCTCAAGGCCGTGCTGAACCGCCTGCGCCGGGCCCAGGGCCAGATCTCCGGGGTGATCCGGATGATCGAGGAGGGGCGCGACTGCGAGGACGTCGTCACGCAACTCGCCGCCGCCTCGCGGGCGCTGGACCGCGCCGGGTTCGCGATCATCGCGACCGGGCTGCAGCAGTGCGTGACCGACATGGAGTCCGGCCGCAAGAACGGGGAGGACCCCGAGGCGATGCGCGCCCGCCTGGAGAAGCTGTTCCTGTCGCTGGCATGACCACTCCCCGCGGCCGGCTCACGCCACCGCGTCGACGAGCATGAACGCGGCCACCGCGAGCAGCACGACGGCGAAGATCCGCTGCAGCGCGTCCCCGGAGACCCGGCCCGCGAGCCGCTTGCCGGCCGGGGCGCCGAGGACGGCGGCGCCGGTGAACGGGCCGACGACCGCCCAGTCCAGGTCCGCGACCGCACCGGCTCGGGTGGCGAGCGCGGCGAGCGAGTTGACGGTGATCACCAGCAGGCTGGTCCCGACCGCCGCCCGCATCCGCATGCCGAGCAGCTGGACCAGCGCCGGTACGGCGAGGAACCCCCCGCCGACGC
>NZ_JACBXC010000453.1 GCF_013870535.1 Streptomyces phytophilus
CGGCGGGCCGCGTCGGCGGCTGTTCTGTCCAGTTCGTCGGGTACCGCCCTGCGCACCTTCCGCATGTGCGGGCCGACGTGGGCGCCGTACGCCACTTGGGCGCTCGTGGCCAGGTCGGAGACCTTCGGGCCGAGGCGCTCGCGCGCCTCCTGCGCCATGTGGGCGCACTGGTCCCTGGCGGTGGCGGCGTACGGGGCCACCGCTCCGGCCGCCTGCTGCACGCTCTGCCTCGCCGTGTCGGTGGCCGTGCGCGCGCCGTTCTTGCGGGTCACGGAACTCTCCTTCGCCTTCGTACGGGACGGGTCTCCCTCTGCGCCTGTTCACCTGCGTACAGATCATGCCCGGATTCATCCTGCTCGGCATGTTCTGTTACATCCGGGACTTGGCGGGAGGCTGGGGATCGCGCGGGCGGGCGTGCGAGGATCGGGGGACGCAAATGAATCCGTAAGGAAGGCACATCGTGGCTGAGCAGCTCTACGCCACCCTGAAGACGAACCACGGCGACATCGAGGTGAAGCTCCTGCCGAACCATGCGCCGAAGACGGTGCAGAACTTCGTCGAGCTCGCCACCGGCGAGCGCGAGTGGACCCACCCGGCGACGGGCAAGGTGTCCAACGGGCGGCTGTACGACGGCACCGTGTTCCACCGCGTCATCAGCGGCTTCATGATCCAGGGCGGTGACCCGCTGGGCAACGGCACCGGCGGCCCCGGCTACGAGTTCGGTGACGAGTTCCACCCGGACCTGGCCTTCGACCGCCCGTACCTGCTGGCGATGGCGAACGCGGGGCCCGGCACCAACGGCTCGCAGTTCTTCATCACCGTGTCGCCGACCGCCTGGCTGACCGGCAAGCACACCATCTTCGGTGAGGTCGCCGACGAGGCCGGCAAGAAGGTCGTCGACGAGATCGCGGCCGTCCGGACGAAGCGGGCCGACCGCCCCGAGAAGGACGTGGTCATCGAGTCCGTGGAGATCACGCGCCGCTGACTCCGGGAACCTGAGCGCCCCGCCCGTCGTACCACCTGCAGGTGAGTCGACGGGCGGGAGCGCGGGGCGGGGCGTGCGCAGGACCAGAGGGGACGCGGGAGCTGATGGACCAGGCACCGGGAGGCGGCACGGAAAGACCGGCCGAGGGGAGCGGGCTGCCCGGCTGCTACCGGCATCCGGACCGCGAGACCGGCGTGCGCTGCGTGCGCTGCGACCGGCCCATCTGCCCGGAGTGCATGATAAGCGCGTCGGTCGGCTTCCAGTGCCCCGAGTGCGTCCGCGGCGGCTCCGGTACGGGCCATCCGGCGGGCGCGGCCGCGCCCCGTACGCTCGCGGGCGGTGTCACCTCGGCGGACCCGCGGCTCATCACCAAGATCATCCTCGGTCTCAACCTCGCGGTCTTCCTCGCCGCGCTCTCCGGCGGCGAGCGGGTCACCGACCCGATGCTCCTCGTCGGGCAGGCGGTCTTCTCCTTCGGCGGGCCGCTCGAAGGTGTGGCGGAGGGCCAGTACTACCGGCTGCTCAGCTCCGTCTTCCTGCACGAGGAAGTCGCCCACATCGCGCTGAACATGCTGGCGCTGTGGTTCCTGGGGCCGCCGCTGGAGGCCGCGCTCGGCCGGCTGCGGTTCGTCACGCTCTACCTGCTCTCCGGCCTCGGCGGCAGCGCGCTGTTCTATCTGGTCGCCGCGCCCAACGACGCCGCCCTCGGCGCCTCCGGCGCCATCTTCGGCCTCTTCGGCGCCACCGCGGTGCTGATGCGCCGGATGAACTACGACATGCGGCCCGTGCTGGTGCTGCTGGCGATCAACCTGGTCTTCACCTTCACCTGGTCGGGCATCGCCTGGCAGGGCCACATCGGCGGGCTGGTGATCGGCACGGCCGTCGCGTACGGGTTCGTGCACGCGCCCCGCGACAAGCGGGCCCTGGTGCAGCGGGCGGTGGTGGCGGCGGCGCTGCTGGCGATCGCCGCGGTGGTCGTGATCCGCACCCTGCAGCTGACCTAGGGCCTGATCCAGCCCGCGGCGCGGGCTCCGTAACCTCCCGGGCGCAGCCGCGTTGAGAGGGGTGGGGCAAGCAGCCACGCCCGAAGTTGTCCACAGGTAGTCAGCGATCCTGTGCGTACCGTGGGGACAGCCGTTCGATATCGAACACGCCTGCGTTTTCCTTGGCAGAGCACGGAATCACCGCTGGTCCGGACGGCCTACCGCGGTCGGACCGGCGTCAACGCCGCTGAGGTTATCCACAGATCTTCTGCTTTCTGCACAGCTGTGGATGACCTGTGGATAACTTTGCCCACGACGGCCCTCGACGGAGCCGCGCAGCCGGTGGCGGCGGCTACTTCCACTGCGTGGAGACGACGAACCCCGCCAGGATGAAGCCGAAGCCCACCACGATGTTCCAGTTGCCGATCGCTTCGAGCGGCAGGTCTCCGGTGGTGACGTAGAACACCACGATCCAGGCGAGTCCAAGGACGAACAACGCCAGCATCAGCGGCGCCACCCAGCTCCGGCCGGAGCCGGACAGCTTGAACTCGCCCGACTTCGCCTGCGGCGGGGTGTAATCGGCCTTCTTACGGATCCGTGACTTCGGCACGAGAGACTCTCCTGTCGACGCTGCGGTTGCGGGGGCCTGTCGGGGAGGCCCCGAGCCGCGGGGGCGGCTCCTTCCCCGGGCGTGTCCGTTAGCGTAGTGCTTCCACCGGGGGTAAGGAGACAAGGGTACGGTGACCAATTCCGCACAGCGGCTCCGTATCAGGCCCGCGCGGCTGTTCACCTTCGCCGCCTTCGGGCTCGCCGGGCTGATCTTCTGGACGAGCTTCAACACCGCCCAGGGCACCAACCTGCGCACCGACGACTCCATGCTCCGCCTCACGGACCTCATCTACGAGCGCGACCGCGCCAACCAGCGCCTCGACGGCGGCAACGCCTCGCTCCGCGAGGAAGTCGACTCCCTCGCCGAGCGCGACCACGGCGCGGGCACCGCCCCCGGCAAGGAACTCCGCGACGCGGAGCGGGCGGCCGGGGCCACGGAGGTCGACGGCGCCGGGCTCACCGTGACCCTCACCGACGCCCCGCCGGACGCCACCGCGCTCATCCCCGGCGTACCGGACCCCACACCGGACACCCTCGTCGTGCACCAGCAGGACCTCCAGGCCGTCGTCAACGCCCTGTGGGCGGGCGGCGCGGAGGGCATCCGGGTCATGGACCAGCGGCTCATCTCCACCAGCGCCGTGCGCTGCGTCGGCAACACCCTGATCCTCCAGGGCCGGGTGTACTCACCGCCGTACAAGATCACCGCAGTCGGCGACCGCCGGGACCTCCAGGCCGCCCTGGACGCCGAGCCCGCGGTGCAGAACTACCTGCGCTACGTGGAGGCGTACGGCCTCGGCTACGAGGTCGACCCGCACGACTCGGTCACGCTCCCCGGCTACTCCGGCACCGTCGACCTCCACCACGCCCGCCCCGTGGAGTGACGACTCCCACGTCCCCCCGGCCGGTGGCACGTGCGAAGGCTGCCGCCTCGCGGGGGACGGGTCGTTAGTCTGGTGACTCGTACGGACGAATTCGGCAGCGGCACAAGGTCATACACGGGCCACGCACGGGCCGCGGACGGGCCATAGCAAGGGCAACGGCGAAGATCGGCGAAGAGGGACGCATGTACGGCTGGATCTGGCGGCATCTGCCGGGCAACGCGCTGGTACGGGCGCTGATGTCGCTCATCCTCGTCCTCGGCGTCGTCTTCCTCCTCTTCCAGTACGTGTTCCCCTGGGCCGAGCCCCTGCTGCCGTTCAACGACGTCACCGTCGACGAGGGAGCCGCCCGGCGATGAGCGCGCGCATTCTGGTCGTGGACAACTACGACAGCTTCGTGTTCAACCTGGTCCAGTACCTGTGCCAGCTCGACGCCACCTGCGAAGTGCTGCGCAACGACGAGGTGACACCGCGGCACGCGGACGACGGCTTCGACGGCGTGCTGCTGTCGCCCGGGCCCGGTACGCCGGAGCAGGCGGGGGTGTGCGTCGACATGGTGCGGCACTGCGCGGCCCGCGGGCTGCCGGTGTTCGGGGTCTGCCTCGGGCTGCAGTCGATGGCGATCGCGTACGGCGGTGTCGTCGGCCGCGCGCCGGAGTTGCTGCACGGCAAGACGTCGCCGGTGACGCACGGGGGCGCGGGCGTGTTCGCCGGGCTGCCGTCGCCGTTCACGGCGACGCGGTACCACTCGCTGGCCGTCGAGCGGGAGTCGCTGCCGGACGAGCTGGCGGTCACCGCGGAGACGGACACCGGTCTCGTGATGGGGCTGCGCCACCGCGATCTGCCGGTGGAGGGCGTGCAGTTCCACCCGGAGTCCGTGCTGACGGAGTGGGGGCACCGGATGCTGGCGAACTGGCTGGTCGAGTGCGGTGACGGCGGGGCCGTCGAGCGGTCGGCGGGGCTGGCGCCGGTGACGGGC
>NZ_JACBXC010000454.1 GCF_013870535.1 Streptomyces phytophilus
CAGCGCCCGGTCGATCCCCTCCACGGTCAGCGGTCCGTGCTCCAGCAACCCCGGCACGGCATCGCCCGCCGTTGCCGTATCCGGGTAGCCGAGCACCGCGAGCGCACGTGCCGCCGGGGCCTCGACCAGCTTCAGGGTGGCGCCGAGCACCACCGCGCAGGTGCCCTCGCTGCCGGTCAGCGCCCGGGCGACGTGGCGGCCGTGCTCCGGCAGCAGCCGGTCCAGGGCGTAGCCGGACACCCGGCGGGACAGGGCCGGCAGGCCGGTCCGCAGCTCGCCGAGGTGACGTTCGGTCAGGTCGCGCAGCCCGGCGTGGACCCGCCCCTGCCGGTCGGGGCGGGCGGCGAGCCGCGCCTGTTCTTCCCGGGAGGTGGCGCCGACGGTCATCCGGGTGCCGTCCGCGAGCAGGACGTCGAGCGACTCCACGTTGTCCGCGGTGGTGCCCCAGGCCACGGAGTGCGAGCCGCAGGCGTTGTTGCCGATCATCCCGCCGATCGTGCAGCGGCTGTGCGTGGACGGGTCGGGGCCGAAGGTCAGCCCGTACGGCGCGGCGGCGGCACGCACGTCGTCGAGGACGGCGCCGGGCAGGACCCGGATCGTGCGCTCCCCGGGGTCGACGGGCCCGACCCCGGTGAGGTGGCGGGAGGTGTCGAGGAGCAGCCCGCCGCCGAGGGCGTTGCCGGCGACGCTGGTGCCGCCGCCGCGGGGGACGAGCGGCACGCCGTACGCGCGGCAGGCGGCCATCGCCGCCTCCACGTCGTCGGCGTCGCGGGGGAGCACGACGCCGAGCGGGGCGCGACGGTAGTTGGAGGCGTCGGTGACGTAGAGCGCCCGGGTGCCGGTGTCGAAGGAGACGCGTCCGGTGACGGACCGGCGCAGCTCCGCTTCGAAGGCGGCGGTGTCCTCCGGTCGCGATGCGGGCGGCGCGGTCACGGTGCGACCAGCGCTTCCGGCAGGTCGCTCGCGCAGGCGCGCAGCGCACCCCGGTCGAGCCCTTCCGCGGCCAGGGTGTCGATCAGCAGGTGCAGCGCCTCGGGCGGGGCGGGGGAGTCGGGCTGCCCGGCGTCCGAGGAGAGCACCACGCGCTCCAGGCCGACCTCGTCGGCGTACGCGGCCAGCCAGGCGCCGGTGACGCCCGGCTGGTGCAGGAGCTGGTACGCGGTGATCTCGGCATACGCGCCGAGGGCCGCCAACCCGGCCGCCGTTTCTGCGGCCATGCCGGGCACCGTGTATCCGGGGTGGGTGAGCAGGATCCGGCGCACGCCCGACGCGCGGGCCGCCGTCAGCAGCCAGCGGCACTCGTCGGCGTCGAGGTGCCCGGTGGCCAGCACGGCGTCGGCCTCGGCGATCATCCGGCAGATCGACCGGACCGCCCCGGCCGCCTCCGGGGCGTGCGGCGGGATGGCGTAGGCGTGCGCGGGCAGATCCGTACGGACGCCGCACAGGCTGGGCAGCGCGGCGGTGCGCTGGGTGTGCGCGTCGGCGGTCGGCATCCACACGACCCGCCCGCCCGCCTGCAGACAGGCCGCGACCGCGGCGGGGTTGACGCCGCCGGTGTGCTGGTTGAGCGCGACACCCCCGTAGACGTCGAGCGCGTGCGCGCGGGCGGCCGCGGCGGCGCGGCCGACGGTGGACTCGTAGTGGGCCTTGAGGACGCAGCCGGTGAAGCCGGCGCGGGCGTAGGCCGCGACCGCGTCGTGGTCGTCGGTGCCGCGGGGCACGACGTCGGGGGAGGCATGCACATGAAGGTCGAACACGGGGCCAGGCTGGTCCGGTGCGGGCGCGACGGGCAACGGTCGTTGCCGCCCGGGCAACCGGGGCGGGCGCCGGCGGAGGAGCCGCAGCCGTGGGACGAGACCGTGGAGCAGGGGCGTGGAGGGGTGGCCGGGCCCGCGGGGCGTCAGTCCACGCCCTCGTTCATCAACCGCGTCACCTCGCGCGAGACCAGGCCGAAGCGCGCCTCTTCGAGCAGCGGCATCTCGCGACGCCGCCGCCTGACGGCCGTGCGGTCGACGTCGACGACCACCAGGTCCGGTACGTCACGGGGCGCCTCCGCGACGACGCCGCCCCACGGGTCCAGCACCCGCGAGCCGCCCCAGAACGCCGCTCTGCCCTCCTCGCCGACGCGGTTGACGAACACCACCCAGCACTGCTGCATGCGCGCGATGTTGACCAGCAGGTCCTGCCAGTACGTGACCGTGTCCACCGCCCCCGGTGCGAGCCCGGACGCGCTGTTGGTGGGGACGAACAGCACCTCCGCGCCGTCCTGCGCGGCCAGCCACGGCAGCACGGGCTGCCAGGCGTCGTTGCAGACCAGAGTCGCCCCTCGGGCGTGCGCGGTGTCGAAAGCCCGCAGCGCGTTGCCGGGGCTGGCGTGCTTGCGCTCCTCCCACTCCAGGTAGTTGGGCAGGTAGAGCTTGCGGTGGGTGTGCACGAGCGCACCGGCGGAGTAGTAGCCCGCGGTGTTGTAGCGCCGCAGCCCGCCGTCCTCGTGGTAGCCGACCAGTACGTCCGGCCCGTGCCGCGACAGCTCCGCCAGGCGCGGGTCGTTCGCGGGAATCGACACGTCGCCGGGCACCGCACCCAGCGCGTACCCGTGCAGGCTCAGCTCGGGAAAGACGACGACGTCGGCGCCCCGCCCGGCGGCCTCCGCGACCGTCTTCCCGGCGGCCTCCAGATTCGACGCCACGTCCCCCAGCACGCAGTCGACCTGCGCCAGCGCCACACGCATCCCGCTCTCCCCTCGCTCGCTTCCGTCCGGCGGACGGGGGGTTTCTACTGCCCCGCCGGACTGACCACAAGCCGGGTTGCGTCTGGAACAACACGGTGGACGGCCCGCGGTCCGTGGAAAGTTCTGCGACCCACCCGTGCGTTTCTCCAGCTCAGTTCGCTCGTCCGCGGACTAGACCACAGGCGGGCGGGATGCGCTCTTTGCACGGCCCGCACCGTCGCGTATTTGTGGCATGTCTGCATCAGACAACTCTCCCGTTCCAGGAGGTACGCATGCACGGATCAACCCCCCACGGTTTCTACGCGCGTAGGCGCAGGACGGCGGCCCTCGTCGTCGGCGCGGCGATGGCTCTCACACTGTCCGCGGTCGGGCCCTCCCAGGCCGCCCCGCCCGCCGGCGAGCAGGACGGATACCGGCTCGGCGAGGGCTACATGGGCATCAGTGCCGAGCAGGAGGCGGCGGGCCAGGAGCGCCGCCCGGTCACTCCGCAGGACACCAGCGGCGTCCAGGGCATCGACGTGTCCCACTACCAGGGCAGCATCAACTGGGGTGCGGTGAAGAGCGCCGGCATCCAGTTCGCCTGGATCAAGGCCACCGAGGGCACCACGTACAAGGACCCGCAGTTCAGCGCCAACTACCTGGGCGCGTACAACAACCAGGTCATCCGCGGCGCGTACCACTTCGCCCGCCCGGCATCGTCGAGCGGTGCGGCCCAGGCGAACTTCTTCGCCGACAACGGCGGGGCCTGGTCCGCGGACAACCTCACCCTCCCCGGCGTACTGGACATCGAGAACGGCTCCAGCTCGCAGTGCCACGGCCTGAGCCAGGTCGCGATGCGCACCTGGATCACCGACTTCTACACCACCTACAAGGCGCGCACCTCCCGTGACGTGGTCATCTACACCACCGCCAGCTGGTGGAACGCCTGCACCGGCGGCTGGAGCGGCATGAGCGACAAGTCGCCGCTGTGGGTCGCCCACTGGACCACCGGCAGCCCGTCCATCCCGTCCGGCTTCCCGTTCTGGACCGTCTGGCAGTACACGGACTCGGGAAACATCGGCGGTATCAGCCCGGTCGACCGCGACAAGTTCAACGGCACGCGGGACCGGCTCCTGGCGCTGGCGAACAACACCTCGCTGGCCGCCCCCCGCGTGGACGTACGGTGACCGGCTCACCCGCCCCCGGGTGAGCCGCCGCCTGCGGCACGCGCGGCCGCAGGCCACCGGCCCGTGACCGGAGGAGTTCCTCCCGGTCACGGGCGCTCACCCCTTCCACGTGACCAAGCACCGGCAGCCCCACCCGACCCTTCACGGAAGAGATGTCTCGAACGCGCCGACGGGGGTCTGCACTTGGGCGATTCGGCGGACGGGTGTACGCGCATGCTGCACGATGCACCTGACACGCGACGTCCAGGGGGAACCATGCGCATGCGTACCGTGGCCGCGGCTGCCGGGCTGCTTCTGACTCTCGGCGCCTGCTCCGACGACGGCGGGGGCGAGGGCTCCGGCGAGACACAGGCCGCCTGCAAGGACGCCACCGCCGAGAGCCTCGGCGTCGCGGGGAACGCCGAGGCCGCCCGCAAGCTCGTCGACCAGACGGTGCTGCCGCCGGCGTGCGAGGGCCTCGACACCGAGACCATCCGGGGCATCGTCGACGACGTCATCGAGGAGGAGTTCGACTAGGTCGCGCCCGAGCGGG
>NZ_JACBXC010000455.1 GCF_013870535.1 Streptomyces phytophilus
CCCCGCTGACCGCGACCGCCGCGCCGACCATCACGGCGACCAGCGCGAACATCGCGGAGCGGAAGCGGTGCACGTCCAGCCCGAGGGCGGCGGCGGCCTCCTCGCCGGCGAGGAGCAGGTTGAGCGGACGGGCGACGGCGAGCAGCGCGGCCGTACCGAGGACGACGACGGCCAGCGGGATCCAGATCAGCCGCCACGTGCTGCCGGCCAGCCCGCCGAGCATCCAGCGCAGGGCGGCCTGCGTCTTGTGCGGGTCGCCGGAGGTGACGATGAGGAAGCCGACGACGGCGGACAGGACCTCGGCCGTGGCGACGCCCGCGAGCACGAGGCGCAGCGACGTCATGCGGCCGTCGGCGCCGAGGGCGAGGAAGTAGACGGCCACGAGCGCGCCGAGGGCGCCGGCGAAGGCGGCGAGCGGCAGCGTGAACAGGCCGAGGACGGTGACGTTGAAGACGACGACGAGCACGGCGCCGACCGTGGCGCCCGAGGAGATGCCCAGCAGCATGGGGTCGGCGAGCGGATTGCGTACGAGCGCCTGCAACGCCATCCCGCACACCGCGAGCCCCGCCCCCACCGCCCCGGCGAGCAGCACGCGCGGGAGGCGTACGTCCCAGACGATGGTCTCGCGCACGGGGGTCCAGCCGGGCTCGGCGAGGGCGGGGTGGAGGCGGTGGAGGAGGATGCCCCAGACCTGGCCGGCGGGGATGCGGACGGAGCCGAGGGCGATGGCGGCGGTGGCGGAGAGCAGCACGAGGACGCCGAGGGCCAGCAGAACGAGAACGAAGGAGACCCGCCGCCCCTTCACCCCCGTCACCGCCCCCGTCACCGCCCCCGTCACCGCCACCGGTTCCGCCACCGGTTCCGTCACCGTCACCGGAAGCGGTCGGGGTGGAGTTGGCGGGCAAGCGAGTCGACGGCCTGCGGGACCCGTACGCCCAGGACGGTCGAGGACAGCGGCAGGACCGCGAAGCGCTCGTTCCGGATCGCCGGTACGTCCTTGAGCGCGGGGTGCGTGAGCAGGAAGCGCTTCTTGTCGGCGACGGACTGCTCGCCGTAGTCGTAGATGAGGACCACGTCCGGCGCGCGGGCGGCGACCTGCTCGAACGACACGTCGCCGAAGGGCTTGCCGAGGTCGGCGAAGACGTTCGCGCCGCCGGCCAGCTTCATGATCTCGTTGCCGATGCCGCCGCCGCCCGCGGTGAACGCGGTCCTGTCCCCGCTGTCGTAGACGAAGACCTCCGCAGGGTCGGCGCCGGCGACCGCGCCGCGTACGGCGTCGAGCGTCCCGTGCAGTTGGCCGAGCAGCTTCTCGGCCCGCCGCGGGACGCCGAACACCTCGGCGACGGTGCGTATCTCGCGGTCCATGAGGTCCACGGTCACGGGGGGCTCGGCGCACGCCTCCAGGTTGAGGTACGAGTCGATGCCGGCCCCGGCGAGCGCGTCGCGGTCGCGGCCCTCCTCGAAGGTGCTGGCGAACCCGCCGTAGACGAAGTCGGGTTCGGCGGCGAGCAGCGCCTCGTACGAGGGGTACTCGTCGGCGATCACCTCGATGCCCTCGTACGCCTCGCGGTACGCGGGCGGGATCTCGTCGTCGAGATAGCCGGTGCCGGCCATCGACTCCTCCAGCCCGAGCGCGAGCATGATCTCGGTGACGTGCTGGTTGAGGGTCACGGCCCGCTCCGGCGGCCGCTCGTAGACGGTCTCGACGCCGCAGTTGCCGACGGTCACGGGAAACCCGGCCGGCGACCCACCGCCACCGTCCTCCCGGGCGGGACCGCCGCAGGCGGCGGCGCACAGCAGGAGAGCGGGAACGAACACACGCAACGGCCGCACCACGGGGCCGCGCAGACGGGCACGCACGACGGCGCACGCTCCTCTCCGGGGAAATCCGCCCCAGATTCGCCGAGGAGGCGACGACGTGAGTCTCCTGGCTCTCGGTTCACCGCCGGCCCCTGGCCTTCCCACCCCCGCGGGGGCAGTGGCCTGTTCGGGGTCGACTCACCGATCACAGTGGCGGGACCGCACCGGATTCACACCGGCTTCCTCGTTCCGCCGTCACCTTTTGGAGCGCCCATCATCGCAGAAGGCCGCCCCGGCAGGGAGCCCCGGACCATCTCCACCGGGTCCGGCGCTTCCCGCCGGTCGACTGCGCCACCAAGCGCCGGGTGCCGGGCCCGGCGCCGGGGAGTGAGTGGGTGCCCGGTTAGGGTGTAACGCATGGAATCCAGTAGTGACCCTTACGAGATACGTCCCGGGGTGCCCTCCGCCGAGGTGTACCGGCGGCTGCGTACCGGGGCCGGGCTGTCGGACAAGGCGGCCGAGGCCGTCGCCGTCGCGCTGCCGAACACCTGGTACGGCGTCGTCGTGCACCACCGCGGGGTGCCCGTGGGGATGGGGCGGGTCGTCGGGGACGGGGGGACCGCGTTCCAGGTGGTGGACATGTGCGTACTGCCCGCGCACCAGGGGCGGGGGCTCGGGAAGCGGATCATGGGGCGCTCGTGGCGGAGCTGGACCGGCGGGCGCCCGCCACCGCGTACGTGTCGCTGATCGCGGACGGCCCCGCGCGGTTCCTGTACGAGAAGTTCGGCTTCGCCGACGTCGCCGGGCACGGCTCCGTCGGCATGTACCGCACCGCCTGAGCCGTACCGCGCCCGCGGCGCACCCCCCGCGGCTCGCGCTCCCCGCCTCGTACGGCCATACGATGGGCCAATGCCGGAGCGCGACACCGCCCCCTCGCCCACCCCCGCCTTCCACCGCCACGAGTGGACGCCCGACCGGGAGCAGCTCGAAGCCGCGAGCACGGTGTTCGCCCTGCTCGCCGACGCGACGCGGCTGCACCTGCTGTGGCTGCTGGCCGAGGGCGAGGCCGACGTCACCGAGCTGGCCACCGCCAGCGGCGCCGCCCGGCCGGCAGTCAGCCAGCACCTGGCCAAGCTGCGGCTCGCCAACCTCGTGCACTCCCGGAAGGAGGGCCGCCGCGTCGTGTACTCGCTGCGCGACGGCCACCTGCGCGGACTCGTCGTCGAGGCGCTCAACCACGCCGACCACCTCATGACCGGCGAGCCCTGGCACTCCTGAGCCACCCCTGAGCCACCCCTGAGCCGCGTCCGGGCCCCTCACACCTTCTTTCCACCCCCGGGAATACCGCCCCCGACCCCCTCTGTTCAACGTGTGCGTATATGCGCACACGAGCAAAGGAAGAGGCCAGGGCCATGTTCTCCGTACTCCGCAACCGCACCTACAGACACCTCTTCGCCGCCCAGGTCATCGCCCTCGTCGGCACCGGCCTTGCCACCGTCGCGCTCAGCCTCCTCGCCTACGACCTCGCCGGCGGCAACGCCTCCGCCGTGCTCGGCACCGCCCTGGCCGTCAAGATGGTCGCCTACGTCGGCATCGCCCCCGTCATCGGCGCCTTCGCCGACCGCATCCCGCGCCGCGCCCTGCTGGTCACCGCCGACCTGCTGCGCGGCGTCGTCGCGCTCGCGCTGCCGTTCGTGACCGAGGTCTGGCAGATCTACGTGCTGATCTTCCTGCTCCAGTCCGCCTCCGCCGCGTTCACCCCGACCTTCCAGGCGACCATCCCCGAGGTGCTCCCCGCCGAGCGCGACTACACCCGGGCGCTGTCGCTGTCGCGGCTCGCGTACGACATGGAGAGCCTGTTCAGCCCCGTGCTCGCCGCCGGGCTGCTGACACTCCTCACCTACGACCGGCTCTTCCTCGGCACCGCCGCCGGCTTCGCCGCCTCCGCCGCACTGGTCGTCTCCGTGGCGCTGCCGAAGCCGGCGCCGCGCGAGGCGGGCGGCGGGAGCGGCGGGGTGTTCGCCAAGGCCGCGTACGGCATGAAGCTCTTCGGCTCCGCGCCGCAGCTCCGCGCGCTCCTCGCGCTCAACCTCGCGGTGGCGGCGGCCGGCGCGATGGTCGTCGTGAACACCGTCGTCCTGGTCCGCGACCACTTCGCCCGCTCGGTCGGCGACGTGTCGCTCGCCCTCGGCTCCTTCGGCGCCGGGTCGATGGCCGTGGCGCTGGCGCTCCCCCGGGTGCTGGAGCGGGTCGGGGACCGCGCGGTGATGCTGCCGGCTGCGTTCGTGCCGGCGCCGGTGCTGGCCGTCGTCGGGGCGGGCCTCGCGGCGGGCGTACGGACCTGGCCGGCGCTGCTCGCCGCGTGGGCCGTGCTCGGGGCGGCGACCTCGGCGATGGTGACGCCCACGGGGCGGCTCATCCGCGGCGCGGTGCCGGGGCGGGCGGACCTGCCGGCGGCGTTCGCGGCGCAGTTCTCGCTGTCGCACGTCGCGTGGCTGCTGACGTACCCGCTGGCCGGATTTCTGGCGGCGCGCCCGTCCCCGCCCGCGCCGCCAGAAATCCGGCCAGCGGGTACGTCAGCAGCCACGAAAGACGCACACCAGGATCCGGAAGCTTCCTGGTGGATA
>NZ_JACBXC010000456.1 GCF_013870535.1 Streptomyces phytophilus
GGAGCGCGCGGAGCGGGACTGCAGCACCAGATGCGCCGCGGTGCTCACGGCGACCACCCCGGCGAGGAACGCCCACGCCGGCACCGACGAGCCGCCCGGGAGCCCGGAGACCAGCCACGCGGCGGCCTTCGACTCCGACAGCGCGATGCCCATCGCCATCGTCGCCGCCATGAACAGCAGCAGCGACCACGGCACCGTCTTCAGCGCGTCCTTCAGCCGTACGGTCCCGATCGCCGGCGACGCCGCGACCACCGCGCCGATCAGCGCCACGACCGCCGGCGACACCCGGTGCAGCGGCTCGCTGCACCACAGCACCACCACCGTGCCGAGGAGCAGCGCGCAGCGCGCCTCGGCCTGCGACAGCGGCCCGGTGACCGGCTGCTCGGTGTGCTCCTGGATCTGCTCGGCGGTCAGGTGGACCGGGCCCTTGCGGTCCGCGCGCTTCGTCGTCGTCAGCAGCACCACCTCGGCGGCGAGATGGGCGGTGGCGATCGCCAGCGGCAGCCCGAGCAGCAGCCACTCGGTGAAGCCGATCTGCTCCCCGGTCGCCTCCCACAGCACCGACACCGTGATGAGGTGCGCCCCGGCGCCGATGAGGGTCGCCACCGCGGAGAGCAGGATGACGGTGGGGAAGAGCAGCGCCAGCATCACCACCAGCCGCCTCCGCTCGCCCAGCGCCTTGGCCAGCGCGAGGAACACCGGCAGCGCGAGCGCCGCGCGGCCGGAGGTGGCCGGCACGGCGAAGGCGGTGACGACCAGCGCCGCCGTCGTCAGGTGCACCAACTGCCGTACGGAGCGCGCCCCGGTGACCAGGAACGCCGCCGCCCGGCCCGCCAGGCCCGTACCCGCGACCGCGGCGGCGAGGACGAACGCGCAGATCAGCAGCCACACCGTCTCGTCGCCCAGGGTGCCGAACAGCGTCTCGCTGTCCAGCACCCCGGTGACGACGAGCGCGAGGCCCGCGCCCAGCGCGATGAACGTGTCGTCGATGGGCGTGCCGATCCAGGCGCAGGTGGCCAGGGCGAACACGGCGAGGGTCAGGCGCCCGTCGGTGGTCAGCCCCGGGGCGTTGCCCGGAACGGCCAGCAGGGCGCAGATGCTCAGGGCCACGCACAACGTCGCGGTCTGGCGCAGGGAGAGGCTCACAGAATGAGCCTCGGCGGCGGCGGTGAGCCCTTGATGAGCCGAAGATTAAGGAGATTTCACCTTTTACCCCGGCGTCACCCGAAAGAGTGTCAGTGCGACAGCTCCGGTTCATCCGGCCGGCGGGCCGGCAGCCGGTAGCCCATGCCGCGTACGGTCTCGACCCGCTCGGCGCCCATCTTCTTACGCAGCGCCCGTACGTAGACGTCCACGATGTTGGAGCCCGGGTCGAAGTCGTAGCCCCACACGTGGGAGAGGATCTGCTCGCGCGAGAGGACCTGCCCGGGGTGGCGCAGGAAGAGCTCCAGGAGCACGAACTCGCGGGCCGTCAGGTCCACCATGCGCCCGCCCGCCTGCGCCCGGCGCGTCCGCAGGTCGAGTGAGAGGTCGCCGCTGCGCAGCACCGTGACCTCCGGCGCCCGCGCGGCGGTACGCAGCCGCAGCCGGACCCGGGCGAGCAGCTCCTCGAAGCGGAACGGCTTGGTCATGTAGTCGTCGGCGCCGCCTTCGAGCCCGGCGACGGTGTCGGTGACCGACGCCCGCGCGGTGAGCACGATCACCGGCACCGTCGAGCGCGCCTCGCGCAGCTGGCGCAGCACGGTGAAGCCGTCCCGGCCCGGCAGCCCGATGTCGAGGACGACCAGGTCGAAGCCGCCGGTGAGGGCGAACTCGTACGCGGTGTCGCCGTCCGCGGCGACGGTGGTGGTGAAGCCGTTGGCGCGCAGCCCCTTCTCCACGAAGGAGGCGATGCGTTCCTCGTCCTCGGCGATGAGAATCCGGTTCATCACAGACCTTCCTGAAGGATCAGAGTGAAGGTGGCCCCGCCGCCTTCGGTGGGGCCGAGTCCGACGCGGCCGCGGTGGCCCTCGGCGATGGCCTTGACGATGGCCAGGCCCAGGCCCGCGCCGCCGCCGCGGGAGCCGCGGCGGGCGGTGCCGCGGCGGAAGCGTTCGAAGATGAGGTCGGCGTCCTGCGGCGGGATGCCGGGGCCGCTGTCGGCGACGTACAGCTCGACCCGGCCGTCGGCGGCCCGCGAGCCGATGCGGATGCGCCCGCCGGGCGCGGTGTGCTGCACCGCGTTCTGGGCGAGCTGCACCATGGCCTGGGTGACGCGCTGCGGGTCGAGGCGCATCTCGCCCTCGGCGACCTCGCTCAGCTCCCAGTCCCGCTCGCCCAGCGTCCTGGCCTTGACGAACACGTCGGCGGTCAGCTCGGCCAGCTGCACCGGCTCCGGGTCGACGAAGTCCGGCCGCTCGGCCTTGGCGAGCAGCAGCAGGTCCTCCACGATCCGGGTCATCCGGTCCAGCTCGTCGGTGACCAGCCGCAGCGTCTCCTCGCGCTCCGCCGGGTCCTCGCCCATCAGCTCCAGGTGCCCGCGCACGATGGTGATCGGCGTCCGCAGCTCGTGCCCGGCGTCGTCGACGAACTCCCGCTGGGCGGCGAACGCCCGCTCCAGCCGGTCCAGCATGGCGTTGAACGTCGCCGCAAGCGCCGCCGTCTCGTCCCGGTCGGCGCGTCCGCGCACCGGGATCCGCCGGGTCAGGTCCTGCTCCGTCAGCTGCGCGGCGGTCCGGCCCACCAGCCGTACGGGCGCGAGGATGCGGCCCGCCACCGCCCAGCCGATGGCGCTGACGACCACCAGCGCCATGGCCGAGATGATCAGCATGATGACGAACACGTCGCTCACCTGCTCGCGTTCACGCTCGGTGTGGATGGCGACGACGAACGCCGCCGCGTCCGGCTCGTCCTTCGCGCCGATGCCGACCTTGGCCCAGCGGACCTCGCCCGAGGCCCGGTCGAGGGAGCCCGTGCGGTGGTCGGACGCGAAGATCGCCCGGCGGCCCGCGGCGTCGTCCTCCAGCGGCCGGGACATCGTCAGGTCCCGGGGCTGGACGAGCTGCCGCGGCCCCCGGCCGGGCTGGCGCACCAGGCCGAGCAGCTCCTCGTCGGGGTCGGCGTACTGCCGCTCCAGGAAGACCGTCAGCAGCCGCGCCGGGTCGGCGAAGGGCCGGCCGGTCTCGGGGTCGACGCCCCGCTCGTAGAGGCTGGCGAACTCCCGCGTCTCCTGCGCCAGCAGCCGGTCGACCCGGTGCTCCAGGTCGCGCAGCAGGATGGAGCGCGTGGTGCCGGCGACGGCGGCGAGGGCAGCCGTCATCACCACCAGGAGCAGGAGGAGGATGCGGGCACGCGCGGAGATCATCGATCAGTCGTCGAACTCGTCGTCATCGTCGTTGCCGCCGCCGGTGTCGTCCCCGGTGTCGTCCCCGTCGTCGCCGGCGCCGGCCGACGGATCGGTGGTGGGCCCGTCGCGTACCGGCGGCGGCGAGACCTCTTCCCGGTCCTTGCCCGGCGAACTCCCGGGCGAGGGCGCGGTGGAGTCCGCGGGCGGGGAGGTGCCGCCCTCCATCTCCACCCGGGCGGGCGGAGTGGGGTCCTCCGGGTCGTCGGTCAGGGCGTAGCTGGTCGCGGCGACGCCCAGCGGGATCGCCACCACGGCGGTCAGTGCGGCCATGCGCTTCGAGAAAGCCATGCCTTCGAGGCTGCGGCCGGCGGATGCTGCGCAGCGTGAAGGGCGGATGAGAGATTCTTCATCTACGGCCCCGAGCGCGCACCGTGTCTACTCCTCCAGGCCGATCGCGAACGCGGCCTCCAGGTCGTGCTGCGAGTACGTGCGGAAGGAGATGTGCGTCTCCGTGGCCGCCACGCCCGGGACCTTGCTGATCCGGCCCGGGATCACGTCGGCCAGATCGTCGTGGCGCGCGACGCGGACGATGGCGATCAGGTCGTGCGCCCCCGTGACCGAGTACACCTCGCTGACCCCGTCGATCGCGGCGATCGACTCCGCGATCTCGGGAATGCGGTCCACGTCGGTATTGATCAGAACGATCGCAGTGATCATGTGTTCGCTCTCCCTCTCGGACCCGCGTGCGGCGCTCACTCTATCTGTCTGCCTAAGACCTCGCTCCAGGTCGTAGGGTGGGGGCACGGCCTGCGACGACGGTCGGTGCGCCGGGCCGGCGCCGGCGCCGGAAGGCCCGGCCGAAGCCGCGGGGATCGCTGCGGCGGAAGGGTGACCGGTGGTGGAGCCGAGAGAAGGCCCGGGCGCCTCCTCCGAGGAGGACGCGGCCGAGGTGCTCGACGGCCCGCTGCCCGAGGGTGTGCGCCGCCGGATCGTCACGCTCGCCGACGAGTCCTTCGGCGGGCTGACCGTCGCCGAGCTGCCCCCGCAGCTGCGGCAGTACGCCCGGTTCACCCCGTCCCGCCGCGTCAGGC
>NZ_JACBXC010000457.1 GCF_013870535.1 Streptomyces phytophilus
CGACGATGTCGGTGACCACGTCGCCGATCACGAGAAGCACCGCACGGCCGGCGCCGTCGCGTGTCCCCGTATCGCCGTCCGCTCCCGAACCCCCGCTCGCCCCCGGGCCCTTCATGCCCCGCCCGCCACCGCGATCTCCGCCGCGAGCCGCACGTTCCCCCGCACCGCCGCGAGGTTCGCCTCCAGCGACGCGCCCCGCGTGTGCTCCGTGAGATAGCCGAGCAGGAACGGCGTGATCGCCTGCCCGCTCACCCCCTGCCGCTCCGCCTCGCGCAGGGCGTCCGCGAGCACCGCGTCGTGCACCGCCGGGTCCAACTGCTCGCCCGTGGGCACCGGGTTGGCCACGATCACCGCGGACGGCGGCACGTCCAGCTCCCGCTGGGCGCGCAGCACCGCCGCGACCTCCGCGGGCGTACGGACCGTCCACTCCACCGGCTCCCCGGACGTGCGCAGGTAGAACCCCGGGAACTCCGCGGTGCCGTAGCCCAGCACCGTCACGCCCAGCGTCTCCAGGCGCTGGAGCGTCGCCGGCACGTCCAGGATGGACTTCACGCCCGCGCACACCACCGCGATCCGCGTCTCCGCCAGCAGCCGCAGGTCCGCCGACTCGTCCTGCGACTGCGTCCACTCCCGGTGCACCCCGCCGAGACCGCCGGTGGCGAAGACGCCGATGCCGGCGCGGGCAGCGAGGAACGCCGTGGCCGCGACGGTCGTCGCGCCGCTCGCGCCGAGGGCGGCGGCCGGCGCGAGATCGCGCACGGTCAGCTTGCGGACGGTGTCGTCGGACGCGACGCGCTCCAACTGGGCCTCGTCGAGCCCGACATGCGGGGTGCCGTCGAGGACGGCGACCGTGGCGGGCACAGCCCCCGTGGCGCGGACGATGCCCTCCAGCTCCACCGCCACCCGCAGGTTGCGCGGGCGGGGCAGGCCGTGGGCGATGATCGTCGACTCCAGGGCGACGACCGGTCGCCGGTCCGCGAGCGCGGCGCGTACCTCGTCAGTCAGGTGCATGCGCCCACGGTACGTGCCGGCCGTGCCCCGTGATCAGTGCCTACGTGTCGTACAGGCCGTCCCACGGCTCGTGGAACCCGAGCCGGTCCGGGTACAACTCGGCCCAGTCCGGCTCGCCTTCCCCGGCGTCCGCGCCGCCGGGCGCGGGCTCCGCGTGCCGCTCGGCGACCAGCCCGAAGCGGATGCCGTCGACCGAGACCTCGAACGGCCTGATCGCGATGTCGCCGAACGACAGCCCCGGCAACTCGTCGAGCAGACCCTCCATCTTCGCGTCCAGCCGCCCGTCCGCGGGCACGCCGGGGCCCGGGGTCCAGATGTCGGAGCCGGTGTGGTGGCCCGCGGCGTCGAAGCGGTGCAGCACGGCGTACCAGCGGCGGTGCTCCAGCCAGTCGGGGCCCATGCGGTAGTCGGGCGGGTACGCGGCGGTGATCGAGGCGAGGAACTGCCCGTCGTCGTAACGGCCGATGTTCTCGGTGCGGTAGCCGGGCTCGTGACGTATCGGGATGACCTCAGGGATCGCCATGGCCCAGACCTTAAAGGGGTGCCCGTCGAGGCCGCCATCCGGGCCCCGCCCCGCGCGCACGGCGGGCGGACCGGGGGAGCGGGCGCGCGCGGGGGGATACGCGGGCGGCGTCAGCCTCTACCTTCGGAGGATGGACGACGTTGACCGCGCTGCCGACCCTGACGCCGCCCCCGACGCTCCTGGTGCCACCGCCCGTCCGCTGCTCCTGCTCGACGTGGACGGCCCCCTCAACCCCTACGCCGCGCCCGTACAGCCGCCCGGCTACGGCGAGTACGTGGTCACCGGCATGCCCGCAGGACCCATCCGGCTGTGGCTGCGCCCCGCGCACGGGGAGCGGCTGCTGTCGCTGCCGTACGAACTGGTGTGGGCGACCACGTGGATGCACGAGGCCAACACCGTCATCGGCGACCGGGTGCTGGGGCTGCCCCCGCTGCCGGTCATCGAGTGGCCGTCGATGTTCACCGCCGACGACCCGGACGGGCTGTACTGGAAGACGCGCCACGTCGCCGCCTGGACCGCGGGCCGGACGTTCGCCTGGGTGGACGACGAGATCACCTCCGCCGACACGTCGTGGATCGCCGAGCACCACGCGGGGGAGGCGCTGCTGCGGCGGATCGACCCCGCGCGCGGGCTGGTGGAGGAGGACTTCGAGGCGCTGGAGGCATGGGCCCGGGCGCGGGACCAGAGCCGGCCGGGGTGAACCGGCCGGACCCGTTCGCCGCGGCCGGCATCAACCGACCGCCGTCAACCGTCCGCCATCTCCAGCAGCTTGAGGACGGTGTTCCAGTTGCGGGCGGTCGCCGTCACCGCCAGCCTGCGGCTGGAGAAGTCGCCGGCCAGCTTCGACCGCCCGAGGCCGCCGGGGCACCAGACGTAGACGACGCGGTCGCCCAGCTCGAACCGGTCGGGCGCGTACGACGCGGGGTCGACGGTACGGAACCACGCGTCGTCCGGCGCCGGCCCGGACAGGAACACGGCCAGGAAGCGGGCCGGTTCCGCGGCGCCCTCCGGCAGCGGATTGCCGGCGACGACGGCCGCGATCTCGTCCCGCGTGCGCGCGACGACCGGTATCCGCAGGCCGAACTCCTGCTCCACGACCGCCTCGACGGCCGCGGCCGTCTCCGCCGGCGGCGTGCCGGGGTCGTCGAAGACGACGTTCCCGCTGGCGACGTACGTGGCGACGCCGCCGAAGCCGTGGTCGGTCAGCGCCTTGCGCAGCCCGGCCATGGGGATCTTGTTCTTGCCGCCGACGTTGATGCCGCGCAGCAGGGCGATCTGCTTGCTCACGCCCGGCGCCTCCCTTGCCATCAGAACAGCGGCTCCGGCAGCACGCCCTCCAGCGCCAGCAGGCTCCGCTTCGTGTCGAGGCCGCCGCCGAAGCCGCCCAGGCCGCCGGTGCTCTCGATCACGCGGTGGCAGGGCACCACGATCGGCAGCGGGTTCGACGCCATGGCCCGGCCGACCGCCTGCGCGGCGCCCGGCTCCCCGACGCGGTCGGCGAGGAACTGGTAGCTGACCACCGAGCCGAACGGCACCCGGGCCGCCAGCTCCTCCAGCACCCGGCGGTTGAAGCCGTCGGACAGCGACCAGTCCAGCTCCAGCCGGAACTCCTTCAGCCCGCCCGAGAAATACGCCCGCAACTGCTCCTCGGCCGCCGCTATGTGCCCCGCGGAGCCGGCCGGCTCCTCCGCCCTCGCCCCCGCGTCCGCGCCCGCGGCGTCCGCGCCCGCGGCGTCCGGCTTGGCGTGGAACCCGACCTTGACCAGCCCCCGGTCCGTGGCGGCGAGCAGCAGCGGACCGATCGGCGAGTCGACCACCCGGCGGCCCGTCCGGGGCGCGATGGCATCCGTGGCGTTCATGCTGCGAGCGTAGGACACGGCACTGACAGTCACCGCCGCCCGCGCTCCGCCCGCGGTTCGCGTCCGGCGGGACGGACCGGCCGCGTACCGATTGCGTATCGGCTGCCCCGCGGGCGGCGGAAGCATGTCGACCGCGACTCGCACAGACCTACGATTCCCTCTGGTTGCCCTGTACATCTGTCGACACAGCTGTAGACACACATGAGTAGACCCGGGAGTCCCTCCGTGCTCGCTGCCCCCGTGCCCGTCGACGGGTTCACGTATGGCCTGCTCACCCCCCTCACCGCCTTCATCATGGCCGCGGTCGGCAGTGCCCTGGGGCTGCGCTGCACCATGCGCGCGCTGACCGTCGAGCCCGCGCGGCGGGCGGGCTGGCTGCTGCTCGGCGCGGTCGCCATCGGCACGGGCATCTTCACCATGCACTTCATCGCGATGATGGGCTTCACCGCCGACTCCGTCCACATCAGTTACAGCGTGCCCCTCACGCTGGCGAGTCTCGGCGTCGCCATCCTCGTCGTCGGCATCGGCGTCTTCATCGTCGGCTACCTCGGCCGCACCGCGTTCGCCCTCACCACCGGCGGCGTCGTCACCGGGCTCGGCGTCGCGGCCATGCACTACCTGGGCATGGCGGGGATGAAGATGGACCGCGGGCGGCTCGTCTACGACGGCACCGTCGTGGCGCTGTCCGTGCTCATCGCCGTGGTCGCGGCCACCGCCGCGCTGTGGCTGTCGATGACCGTGAAGAGGTTCGGCGTCGCGGTGGGCGCCGCGCTGATCATGGGCGTGGCCGTCTCCGGGATGCACTACACGGGCATGGCGGCCCTGGAGGTGCAGGCGCACGCCACCAACGCGGCGGCGGAGGGCAAGAGCCCGGCGGAGATCCTGGCCCCGATCCTGATCGGGCCCGTGCTGCTCCTGGTGTTCGTCGGGCTGTTCGTCGGCATGGACCCGCTGGAGGACGAGTGGCGGGTGTCCGCGGGCGACGGGGGCGTCGCCGGCGGG
>NZ_JACBXC010000458.1 GCF_013870535.1 Streptomyces phytophilus
GGTCCAGGCCGAGGGCGCGCAGCCGGCCGACGACTTCCTGCGCGCGCAGGTCGGAGCCGTCCTGGAGGCCGTGGTCGATGGTGATGCCGCCGGCGCGGGCGCCCTGGCGGGGGGCCTCGAAGGAGAGGGCGGAGGCCAGCGCCATGGAGTCGGCGCCGCCGGAGCAGGCGACGAGGACGAGGGGCGCGTCGGCGGGGACGGCGGGGGTCGGGGGGTTGCCCGCGAAGCGGGCGCGCGAGGCCGGTGCGGGGACTGCGGCCGTGGAGGCCGCGGGGGCGGCAGGAGACGCCGTGGGGGCGGCCGGGGAGGCCGCGGGTGTGGGGGGAGCGTGTGCCGTCGCGTACTCGGTCAGGACGTCGTGCAGGACGTGGCGTACGGCCAGACGTATCGCGGCGACCGCTGGATGGGGACCCATGGCTTTCACTTCACTTTCGCTGGCGGCGGAAGAGCTCGCTCGGGCTCACCTCCGCGACCGTCACTGTAAGTGTGTCGATGGTGACAGAGGAGAGCGGCCAACCGAGCATTGCACGCGGGCAACGCCGGGTTCGCTCCCTCGGACGGGTGAAAGTCACGCGAATATCGCCGCCATGGGAACCGCTTGAAGCAGTCGTCAGCTCTCGGCCCGGCTGTGCACCCGCGCGATCCAGTCCGCCGGCTTGGCGATCTCCGACTTGGTCGGCAGGGTGTTGGGCGAGGTCCACACGCGGTTGAAGCCGTCCATGCCGACCTCGTCGACGACGTGCCGTACGAAGCGCTCGCCGTCGCGGTACTGGCGGAGCTTGGCGTCCAGGCCGAGCAGCTTGCGCAGCGCCTGGTCCAGCCGGCCCGCGCCGGCCTGGCGGCGCTTGGTGAACTTCTCCCGGATCTCCGCGACCGACGGCACGACCTGCGGTCCCACGCCGTCCATCACGTAGTCCGCGTGCCCCTCCAGCAGGGACATCACCGCGGTCAGCCGGCCCAGGATCTCCCGCTGCGCCGGGGTCTGGACGACCTCGACGATGCTGCGCTCCTCCGCGCCCTCCTCCTTGCCGCCGCTGAGGCTCTGGAGCGCTTCGCGTACGCGGTCCAGGAGGGTGGCCGGGTCGATCTCCGTCTCGCCCAGGAACGACTGGATCTCGCCTTGCAGGTGGTCGCGCAGCCACGGCACGGCGGTGAACTGCGTGCGGTGGGTCTCCTCGTGGATGCAGACCCACAGCCGGAAGTCGTGCGGGGCGACCTCCAGCTCGCGCTCGACGTGGACGATGTTCGGCGCGACGAGCAGCAGCCGGCCCTGGCCGGCGCCGCCGCTGCCGGAGCCGGCGTGGGCGGCGGGGCCGCCGGGCAGGTCGCGGGTGGCGGGGGCGAAGGTCTCGTACTGGCCGAGGACGCGGGAGGACAGGAACGACAGCAGCATCCCCAGCTCGACGCCGGTGACCTTGCCGCCGACGGCGCCCAGGACGGCCCCGCCGGGGAGGCCGGAGCGGCGCTTGTCCATCTTCTCCAGCAGCGGCGCGAGGACGGCGCGGAAGCCCGCGACGTTCGCCTTGACCCAGCCGGGCCGGTCGACCACGAGGATCGGGGTGTCGTGCCGGGGGTCGGCGCCGTCGGGATACATCCGGGAGAACTCGCGTACGTGCTCCTCGGCCGACCGGGCGTGCGCCCGCAGCTCGCCGACGATGGCACGCGCCTCGTCCCGGCTCACCTCCGGCCCCGGCCGCACGAACCGCGTCGCGGTCGCAACCGCGAGATTCCAGTCGACCATCTCCGCACCACCGATGCTCGTCATCTCTTCACCGTACGTGCCCACGCGGCCGAGCGGGAGCGCGCGGCCCCCGGATCCGGTCACGGGGGCACCCGTAGGGGACCCGCGGGACCCCGCGGAGGGCCCGGCAGGGGGCGCGGCGGGGGCCGGGGCGGCGTGGCAGTCGCCCGAACGAGGGACGAGGTTCACTTCTCGTTCACTTCGGACGGCGAATTGATTCACCTGTTCTGCCTAAATTCGGCAACGAAAGGTGAATCAGCGCAGGCGGGACGGATGCGAACGCGCATACCTGAGGAAGAGGTCTCGCCCCAGTACCGCAAGAACCGCAAAGGACCCCCACCGTGAAGCTTCCCCGCACCACCCGGCTGCGCGGCGCCGCCGCAGGCTCGCTCGCCCTCGCCGGCGCCCTCGTCCTCGGCGCCTGCGGGTCTGACGACAACACCGGCGGCGCCGCCTCGACCGGTGGCGGCGCCCAGGCCGCCGCCGACGACGTGAAGTGCACCGGCTCCGGCGAGCTGCTGGCCTCGGGCTCCTCCGCGCAGAAGAACGCCGTGGACCAGTGGGTCAGCGACTTCCAGGGCTCCTGCCCGGACATCACCGTCAACTACAAGGCCACCGGCTCCGGCGCCGGCATCCAGGAGTTCCTGCAGGGCAAGACCGGCTTCGCCGGCTCCGACTCGGTGCTCAAGCCCGAGGAGGTGCAGGCGTCGAAGAAGGTCTGCAAGGACGGCGAGGCCATCAACATCCCGATGCTCGGCGGGCCCATCGCCGTCGGCTACAACGTCGACGGCGTCGACGACCTCGTCCTCGACGCGGACGTCCTCGGCCAGGTCTTCGGCGGCTCGATCACCACCTGGAACGACCCGGCCATCGCCGACCTCAACCCCGACGCGGACCTGCCGGACACCAAGATCCAGCCGGTGCACCGCTCGGACGAGTCGGGCACCACCGACAACTTCACCCAGTACCTCGCCGCCGCGGCCCAGGACACCTGGCCGCACGAGCCCGGCAAGAAGTGGCCCGTACAGGGCGGCCAGGCCGCGGACGGCTCCTCCGGGGTGTCCTCGCAGGTGAAGCAGACCGACGGCGCCATCTCGTACTTCGAGCTGTCCTACGCCACCGCGAGCGACATCGACACCGTGAAGCTGGACACCGGCGCCGCCGAGCCCGTCGAGGCCACCAGCGACAACGCCTCGAAGGCCATCGCCGCCGCCAAGGTCACGGGCACCGGCAAGGACCTGGCGATGAAGCTCGACTACACCACCGACGCCGACGGCGCCTACCCGCTGACCCTCCTCACCTACGAGATCGCCTGCGACACGGGCAACAACAGGGACAATCTGGACAAGGTGAAGTCCTTCCTCGGCTACACCGCCAGCGAGGCCGGCCAGTCCAAGCTGAGCCAGCTCGGCTACGCCCCGCTGCCCGCGGAGATCGCCGGGAAGGTCCGTACGACCGTGGAGTCACTCTCCTGACCTCCGACCCGTGCCCCCGCAGCCCCCGCGCCGACCGGCGCGGGGGCCCGGAGGGCACGGGCGCCGCATCCGGTGCACCGCCGCCGGGACGACAGGCGCACACCCACGCGCCGCCGCCCCACCCAGACCGGAGACCGCACGTGAGTACCGACACAGACATACGCACACCCGCCCCGCCCCCGCCCGAGGCCCCGCGCGGGCCGGGCCGCCGCCGCAAGCCGGACACCCGCCTCGGCGACCGCGTCTTCGCCGGCCTGTCGAAGGGGTCCGGGATCACCCTGCTGGTGATCATGGGCGCGATCGCGGCGTTCCTCGCGTACCGCGCCGCGCTCGCCCTCGCCAAGAACGAGGGCAACTTCCTCACCACCTTCGAGTGGAACGCCAACGCCCAGCCGCCGGTCTTCGGCATCGCCGTGCTGGCCTTCGGCACGGTCGTCTCGTCGGTGATCGCCATGGTCATCGCGGTGCCGATCGCGGTGGGCATCGCGCTGTTCATCACCCACTACGCACCGCGCAGGCTGGCCGCCCCCCTCGCGTACGTCATCGACCTGCTGGCCGCCGTCCCGTCCATCGTCTACGGCCTGTGGGGCGCCCTGTTCCTCGTGCCGCACCTGGTCGGCCCGTACGAGTGGCTGGACGACCTCCTGGGCTGGACCGTCGTCTTCTCGTACGACGGCGGCGCCCCGCGCTCCCTGATGACCGCCGGCATCCTGCTGGCGATCATGATCCTGCCGATCATCACGAACGTCAGCCGCGAGGTGTTCCGGCAGTCGCCGCAGACGCACCAGGAGGCGGCGCTGGCGCTGGGCGCCACGCGCTGGGAGGTCATCCGCATGACGGTGCTGCCCTTCGGCCGCTCCGGCGTCATCTCGGCCTCGATGCTCGGCCTCGGGCGGGCGCTGGGCGAGACGATGGCGGTGGCCACGGTGCTGTCGCCGTCGGCGATCCTGTCGGCGAAGGTGCTGGAGCCCGGGGGCGGTACGTTCGCGCAGAACATCGCCTCGGCGTTCAAGGAGGCCGGCGAGTTCGGGCGGGACGCGCTGATCGCCTCCGGTCTGGTGCTGTTCGTCATCACGCTGCTGGTCAACGGCGCCGCCCGGCTGATCATCGCGCGCCGCAAGGAGTACTCGGGGGCCAACGCATGAGCGCGCCCCCGACCGGCCGCGGCGAC
>NZ_JACBXC010000459.1 GCF_013870535.1 Streptomyces phytophilus
CGCCTCGGCCGCGAGCGCGCTCTTGCCGACCCCGCCGGGGCCGGTCACCGTCACCAGCCGCGTATCACGTAAGAGTTCCCCGAGGCGTGCGGTGTCCGCCCGGCGCCCGATCAGCGTCATGTGGCCGTGCCCATCGTCCAGGCTGCGTCTCTGCCGTGTCTGTGATGTCTCGCGTTCGCGTCGTTGCGGAGATCAGCCTGCACCGCGGAACGGCCGCGGACATCGGTAGCCCGCGCGGATCGGTATACGTATCCGCGCGGGCCGGGCCCGCCGCCTACCTAGGTAGGGGGCGGGGGCGGCGCTCAGAGCGCCGTCATCACGTGCTTGATCCGGGTGTAGTCGTCGAAACCGTACGACGAGAGGTCCTTGCCGTAGCCGGACTTCTTGAAGCCGCCGTGCGGCATCTCGGCGACCAGCGGGATGTGGGTGTTGATCCACACGCAGCCGAAGTCCAGCGCCTTCGACAGCCTCATCGCGCGGCCGTGGTCCCTGGTCCACACGGAGGAGGCCAGCGCGTACTGCACGCCGTTGGCGTACGCGAGGGCCTGGTCCTCGTCGGTGAAGGACTGCACGGTGATGACCGGGCCGAAGACCTCGTTCTGGATGATCTCGTCGTCCTGCCTGAGCCCGGAGACGACGGTCGCGGCGTAGTAGTAGCCCTTGTCGCCGACCCGGCGGCCGCCGGCCTCGACGCGGGCGTGCGCCGGGAGCCGGTCGACGAAGCCGGCGACCCGCTCCAGCTGCGCGGCGTTGTTCAGCGGGCCGTAGAGCGCGTCCGCCTCGCCCGGGCCGGTCTTCGTGTCGGCGGCGGCTTTGGCCAGGGCCGACACGAACTCGTCGTGGACGGACTCGTGGACGAGCACGCGGGTGGCCGCGGTGCAGTCCTGGCCGGCGTTGAAGTAGCCCGCCACGGAGATGTCCTCGACGGCCTTGGGGAGGTCGGCGTCGTCGAAGACGATGACCGGCGCCTTGCCGCCCAGCTCCAGGTGCACCCGCTTGAGGTCCTTGGCCGCGCTGCCCGCGACCTCCATGCCGGCCCGGACCGAGCCGGTGATGGAGGCCATCGCGGGGGTCGGGTGCTCGACCATCAGCCGGCCGGTGTCGCGGTCGCCGCAGACGGCGTTGAAGACGCCCTTGGGCAGCACGCCGCCCATGATCTCGGCGAGCAGCACGGTGGCGGCGGGAGTGGTGTCGGAGGGCTTGAGGACCACCGTGTTGCCCGCGGCCAGCGCGGGGGCGAACTTCCAGATCGCCATCATCACGGGGTAGTTCCAGGGCGTGACCTGGGCGCAGACGCCGATGGGCTCACGCCGTACGTACGAGGTGAGGCCGTCCATGTACTCGCCGGCCGACCTGCCCTCCAGCATGCGGGCCGCACCGGCGAAGAACCGGATCTGGTCCAGCATCGCCGGCAGCTCCTCCTCGCGGGTGAGCTCCAGGGGCTTGCCGGTGTCCTTGCACTCGGTCTCCAGCAGCTCGTCCGCCCGGGCCTCCAGGGCGTCGGCGATCTTCAGCAGCGCCAGCTGCCTGGCCCCGGGCGTGGCGTCGCGCCAGCCGGGGAACGCGGCCGCCGCGGCCTGCATGGCGGCGTCGACGTCGGCGGCGCCGGACAGGGGCGCGGTCGCGTAGACCTCCTCGGTGGCCGGGTCGACGACGTCCATGGTCCGGCCATCGGCGGCGTCCCGGAACTCCCCGTTGATGTAGTTGCGCAGACGGCGCGGTTCGCTGGTCACTGCGACCCTCCAGTGGTCGGTCCGCTGATGCGCCCCACCCTAACGGCGGGAGATTTGCCCGTCACGGGGCGCCCGGACAGGAAGACTTCCGTCGCCGCCCGCGGGCTCGCCGGCGCGGCCACTCCCCGCCCTCGTACGAGATTGACAGCTCAAGCATGACGTAACAAGCGAATCCATCGCAGGTACGCCATTCATCCACGGATTCAGTTCCCGGCCCCTTGCGGCGGGCTCCGGCGCTCGGGCAGAGTGACAGCGTGTCCACACACGACAAGAAGCAGACGGGTTCGCCGCTCGACGAGGTCTCACTGAAGATCGTCGAGCAGCTCCAGCAGGACGGCCGCCGCTCGTACGCCGCGATAGGCAAGGCCGTCGGCCTGTCCGAGGCGGCCGTGCGCCAGCGGGTGCAGAAGCTGCTGGAGCAGGGCGTCATGCAGATCGTCGCCGTCACCGACCCGCTGACGGTCGGCTTCATGAGGCAGGCGATGATCGGCATCACCGTCGACGGCGACGTCGAGCCGGTCGCGGACGCGCTGGCCGGCCTCGACGAGGTCGACTACGTGGTGGTGACCGCCGGCTCCTTCGACCTGCTCGCCGAGGTCGTCTGCCACGACGACGCCCACCTGCTGGAGCTGATCACCAAGCGGATCCGGGCGCTGCCCGGCGTCCGCGCCACCGAGAGCTTCGTGTACCTGAAGCTGCGCAAGCAGACCTACTCGTGGGGAACCTGATAACCGTGAGCAAGGACAGCACCGCCGCATCCGGCACCACCCCCTCGGCCACCTCGAAGGCCGCGTACGACCACCTGTGGATGCACTTCACCCGGATGTCGTCGTACGAGAACGCCCCCGTGCCCACCATCGTCCGCGGCCAGGGCGCCTACATCTACGACGAGACGGGCAAGCGCTACCTCGACGGCCTCGCCGGCCTGTTCGTGGTGCAGGCGGGACACGGCCGCACCGAGCTGGCCGAGGCCGCCGCCAAGCAGGCCGCGGAGCTGGCGTACTTCCCGATCTGGTCCTACGCCCACCCCAAGGCCGTCGAGCTCGCCGAGCGGCTCGCGGCCGGCGCCCCCGGCGACCTGAACAAGGTGTTCTTCTCCACCGGCGGCGGCGAGGCGGTCGAGACCGCCTGGAAGCTGGCCAAGCAGTACTTCAAGCTCACCGGCCGGCCCGGCAAGTACAAGGTGATCTCCCGCGCCGTCGCCTACCACGGCACCCCGCAGGGCGCCCTGTCCATCACCGGCCTGCCGGGGCTCAAGGCCCCCTTCGAGCCGCTGGTCCCCGGCGCCCGCAAGGTCGCCAACACCAACATCTACCGCGCGGCCGGGCACGGCGGTGCCCCCGAGGAGCCGGCGGCGTTCGGCCGCTGGGCCGCCGACCAGATCGAGCAGCAGATCCTCTTCGAGGGCCCCGAGACGGTCGCCGCGGTCTTCCTGGAGCCGGTGCAGAACGCCGGCGGCTGCATCCCGCCGCCGCCCGGGTACTTCGCGCGGGTGCGGGAGATCTGCGACACGTACGACGTGCTGCTCGTCTCCGACGAGGTCATCTGCGCCTTCGGCCGGCTGGGCCACATGTTCGGCTGCGAGAAGTTCGGCTACGTGCCGGACCTCATCACCTGCGCCAAGGGCCTGACCTCCGGCTACTCCCCGCTCGCCGCCTGCCTCGTCTCCGACCGCGTCGCCGAGCCCTTCTACGCCGGCGGCCACACCTTCCCGCACGGCTACACCTTCGGCGGCCACCCGGTCTCCTGCGCGGTGGCCCTCGCCAACCTCGACATCTTGGAGCGCGAGGACCTCTACGGGCACGTACGCGCCAACGAGGAGGCGTTCCACGCCACCCTGCGCCGCCTGCTCGACCTGCCGATCGTCGGCGACGTCCGCGGCAGCGGCTACTTCTACGGCATCGAGCTGGTCAAGGACAAGGCCACCAAGGAGACCTTCACGGCCGAGGAGACCGAGCGGGTGCTCTACGGGTTCCTGTCCGGGGCGCTCTTCGAGAACGGCCTGTACTGCCGGGCCGACGACCGCGGCGACCCCGTGGTGCAGCTCGCCCCGCCGCTCGTCGCCGACCAGGCGGTCTTCGACGAGGCGGAGCAGATCCTGCGGGGCGTCCTGACGGACGCCTGGGCGCGCCTCTGATCCTGCCCGCCCCGGCGCACGCGCCCGGCGGTCCGCCCGTACGAGCGGACCCCCCGGCGCGCCGCCCGCCGCCTCACCTGCGGTTCCGCCGCCCCTTCCTAGGGTGCGAGTGACCGGATCCCTCCGTCCTCGTTCCACCACCGGGGGCGTATGCGGACCCAGGGAAAGAGGTGTGCGATGACCGCGGCAACCACTCGGACCGCCCCACCCGACAACGACGTGCTGTGGGCCCGCTCCCTGCACTACGCCCACGGCGGCACCCCGGCGCTGGCCGGAGTCTCCCTCGGCGTCGCGCAGGGCGAGATCCTCGCCGTGACCGGGCCGCGCGGCAGCGGCAAGACGACGCTGCTGAAGTGCCTGTCCGGGCAGCTGCTGCCGCAGCAGGGCGAGGTGTGGTTCAACAGCGGCCCCGTGCACACCCTGTCCACGGGCGCCCGCGAGCGGCTGCGCCGCGACCGCTTCGGCTGGATCGGCACCCGCCCCGAGCTGGTCCCCGAGCTGACGGCCTGGGAGA